>JBAXMT010000116.1:0-7132 GCA_037134135.1 Methylococcaceae bacterium
TACTGTGGCTGGTTCGATATTTAGTTCTACTGCGGGTTGCATTTCATTTGATTCTACGGCATCAAATAGATTTTGGTTGGTGGAGTGTGGATCTGTCATGTGACTTTCCTGTATTCTAAGCGTTGCAGCTCTTACGCAACCCTGTTAAAATACGAGCTGCGTAAGGCATTAACTGTTTTTGTAAGAAGAGAACTGAGCCTTTTAGCCCAATCTAAAATTTAAAATCTGTTACAACTAGCCTCTTGGTATCCCCATACCAAGAGGCTTTTTAATGTGTATTATTCATTTACAACCTCTCCTTGAGTTCTCAGTGGGTGTTGCATTTTATGCA
Source organism: Methylococcaceae bacterium (assembly GCA_037134135.1). Classification (GTDB taxonomy): domain Bacteria; phylum Pseudomonadota; class Gammaproteobacteria; order Methylococcales; family Methylomonadaceae; genus UBA10906. Next base: position 332 of record JBAXMT010000116.1, read on the forward strand.
CCATTAGCATTCGTGCCGCGTCTTCGTAATGTGGCAGTTCGTCCTGTAACATTCGCAAGAGTAAAACGGATTTAGTGCATCCTAAAACCTCTGCAATTGCTTCAAGTTTGTTATTAAACTCGTCCGTTACTCTTGTTGAAATCGTCAGTGTGTTTTTTTTCATTTGGAATCCTCAATTTCGCGTATTATACTTCAGTTATCTAAATTGTCTACAAGTTAGATAATTTATTTTGAATTCAATTGTCCAAAATTCTTTTCAAACTCAACACAATCATCCGCTGACAACCGCCCTAAACGCTTGATGACAAGCTCATTATCAATCGTGAATAGTTTCATGCGGATAGAGCAAGCAATCGGCAAACCCGCCCCCTTCAAATCAGTAATTGTCGTATCGAGTAGCCACACATTCTTTGTTGTGGAGGTAATCATAGCCATGACAGTTTTGCCGACTGACAAGTTAAACTCATGAGAAGAAATAACAAGGGCAGGGCGTGTTTTTGCCGTATCTTTATCAGTGAATGGGAACGGCACTTTTACTACTTCAAAGCGTTCATAAGTCACGAAAATTAACCTCGTCTTCGTCACCGTTCCACTCTTCAGCCAATGTATCGGATACCGCCGATAAATACGCAGCATCTTCAGTGCGGCTTGCGCGTCGTGCATAGTCTGCAAGCACATTCTTCAGGAACGCTACGGGGTCGATACGTTCGATTTGAGCAAATTGGATTACTTGTTGTTCAAGTTCTAGCGGCAGGGCGATCATGGTTGTACCTCTTGTGGGTTTTTGACTAAAAATTTTGCCATCAAAGCACATCTGACAGCACTGGCTAAGTTAAAGCCCCCGCCCTTTTCCGTATCAATATCTTTGTCGGGGTTAGCTGCAATCCAAGCAGCACGCTGAGATTCATATACTCCAGTGAGGAAAGCGGGTGTGTTACCTATATGTTCAAGGGCAGTGCAAAAGGCAGGTTCTAGCCAAACAGACTTGCGCTGACCGCTCTTGGTTTTTATATGGATGAGTTTAGCTTCAACCCCTCGAATCCCAACATCTTTGATTTTAGTGCCGCTTGGGTAGCCGGAGTGCTTCGGTACGTTTGATGTGGAGACTTCCGTGGGTGTTGGTGCTTTAGGTAATGCGGCGTGTGTCTGTACTGCTCCACTTTTAGGAAAGTTCTTGTCGATCCACGACAACATGATAGGTGGTTCGAACTGACATTCGGGGTCTGCTTTTATTGCAGCTTGTCGCGCTTTAGAGTGCATCTTGGCGTTGAGGAGTGAATACCCTGTTACCTCTGAGATTTGTTTAGCTGTAGCACTTTCTTTTGCCTCTGTGGTTGCTGCCATTTTGTACTCCTAAATTGTTGTAAACCTAAAAAAATTCGCTCACATGCCATGCGACGCATTATAATATATTACACTGCAAAATACAATATATTACACTGCAAAATACAATATACAACCAGTGGTAATTCAGTGGTAATTGAATAGGGAGCCGTTATGTCATAACGGGCGAGGGGGACGCACACTTTTGTGATTTACGGCAATTGGTTGTACTGGTATGGCGCGAAACCGGCTATGCAGTATCTCCCGTGTAAAATAACCTAGATTCGTTTAAATTGCCCGCAAAGCCATCTTTTAAAATTATCCGATACAAGTGTATTGCCTTGTTAATTTACTCGCCTCTAATCGAAGTATTTAAAAGTAAATACATCATTTTTCATACCAATTTTAAAATCTTCTATAAGCCTCGCCGTTATTGGCTTGCAAAAGATTGGCGCGATTTATGTATGCTCCGCACTCGTTGCGGAAGCGAAAAATCAACCCCTATTTTTGCGAAAATCGCTACAGGGGGCAGTTGGGATTTGTGCTGCGAGTTAAGTCGTTTTTTACTATTCGCTTAACCGTATCAGGGTGCCAACTTTTACCGCCTCTTGGGATGAACCCCTGCCTTGATAGCTCCGCGCCAATTTTGCGGAGAGATAATTTGTCAGTATGTAATTGCCGTGCCAATTTAATAATCTTCTGCTCGGTATCGTCGAGAACCAAGGCATCTTTATCGCTAGACTTTGTTACGTTGTCGTCACGTTTAAACCCGTATGGAATCGAACCCACCAACCCGTTCTGCTTTCTAATATGCTGCATGGTACTTTTAACTCGCTCGGAAGTTTGGTCGGATTCAAATTCAGAAAGCACGGCTAACATTCGGAACATCATTTTACCTGCCGCTGTAGTGGTGTCGATGCGTTGGGATATAGAAACCAAGTCAACCCCGCGTCGCCCTAAACTATCGCTTATGGTTATTGCTTCAACGGTATTACGGGCAAACCTGTCGAATTTATAAACAACTAAAGCATCTCCTTTACTCACACACGCTAAGGCTTCTTGAAAGGCGGGGCGATTGTCTGCATTCTTGCCACTGATACCTGAGTCAACAAATACGCCCTTCACTTCGTAATCGTTCAATTCGCACCACAACCGAGCTTTATGTTCTTGCTCGTCAAGGCTCGCACCCTCTTTCTGATAGTCCGTTGAAATTCTGCAATAAATGGCGGCGGATTTCATTTTAAATTCTCTCTTGAATTTGTAAGTTGTCAGCTAGGATGTCCTTCCTGACGGTTTTAGGTAAAAAAAAGGGGCGAAATTACTAACCCCGATTTGTTTGTGCAAGTTTCAAACGAAACTGCCGATCAACTTCTTTACGAAGAGCCTTAGATTCTTTTAACTCTGCGTGTGAAGGGGCAAGTTTCGCCGCCATGTCAATCAGGTAATTTATTGCTGTAACTCTGTTGCACGTTTCATCAGAGAATTTATTCACAGCTATTTCCAGTGCTTCATAGAATGCAAACGTTTCACAAACGGCTTTCGCTATTTCGCACATACTTAACTTTATTGCGGGGTCGCAGCAGCTCAGTCTAAGGCTGTCAGTATCAACGACAAACTGAGGATGTTTCTGCCTGCCCTTTAATACGACTTCAAAGACAGCTATAGCCTCGTCCACCGTGCAGCGAAACCACTCATTACCAGTACCTTTAGATTTACCAGCACCCTTAGATTTCAACTTCGGCTTCGGCTTCAATTTGCTCTCTGGATCCAACAATAAGCCAAACTCCGACTCCGATTTACTGACAGACTTTGACCCGCTGAACACATGCCAACCATACGCCGTTAATTGTTGATGACAGGCGAGTTCAACTCCTTCGGGATCACTAACTAATTCGCAAAATTGAACGTCATACGTTCCTGGATTGCCTGTGCTGCGAAGTTCCTTTGCCCTGCCTTCTGGAGTCTGACGTGTATATCCAACTTTCACGATGCCTGGCATCGTTTTTGACGTGATGATATACACCCATCCGATTTTCCATTCTTTGTTTACAAACAACATCCACGCCACCGCAGTATGTTTCAGCAGCAAGTTGTATGGCAGTACGTTCTTGTGTGAACTTAATTCTTCACGGGGGATTAGCTCATGTTCGAGGTCAATCGTTACGAAGTGTTCCATAAAGTCTCGACTGTATCCCTCGCAATCACAAAAGTTGTTGTACAGCAGTGTCTCCGCGAGATGAGCAGCATAGGGCTGTTCGAGTTCAATAGGATTTAACTCAATCACTTGGAGTATCGGCTTTTCAAATTGATGGAGAACCTTTAGCTCTCTGTTGAGTCTGTCGGCTTTAGATGGCATCATTATTTGCCTTTTGTAGTGCGACTTCGTAACAGGCTCGTATTGTACAACATATTACAACACGATAATATAATATATTACCCGGGTCACACTTCCTGCGCGTACTTTAGCGGGGTCGCTAAATACTTGAACCCAACACGCTGGTTGGTCATAGGAATTTGTGTAATATATTATTATATGAGATGGGTGGCATATTCCCGTAAGTAATCCGGCACGTTGAGTTATTTAAAGGTAATTGGAGTTACGCAGGAAGTATGCCAGCTGTACCTACCGAATATAGGGGATGCCGGGTGCTGCCCCCTTGCACCTGTAGTTCGTAGGCTTTCACCAAGGAACATTACAAATCCTATCAAGTGGGTTGGTAGGTACCCTAAAGTCAGTTTAGTAACATTTCTTCCTAGTAGGCTTACATACAAGTCACATAGCTCCTTGCTTGCTTCATCGTCCCGAATTATATCCATAGCTATTACAGCGGCCTTAGCCAAATCATGTACATCTACCACCGTATTATGAACCTCAGTTTTTGTCATGAAACCACTCGCAGGTACTTCGGGGTATTTGTCAAAAGACCCTCGAAAATCGTGTGCGTTGATAAACTCAATTCCAGCTAAAAAGAATGGGTCGGTAGACCTGTCACTATCTAAACGTATCCCACGGTATATTGAGGATTTCGGGACAGGGGTTGTGATCTCAGGCGGTGTAGCTTTTGTGGGGAATTTTAAAATCTTAGTCATTGTTAAGCTCCAAAGTGAAATATAATTGTGATTTTGACATTTACCATAAAGCTCTGAGTGCTGCGGGTGAGCACTAAACAAACGACACAAAAGTCCCATAGGATTTTAACGAATCCTTTATTTGGTAAGGGTTAGAGCCACTTTTGGACTTCCCAAATTTAAGGTGTTTTTGAGCATGATTTTTTGGGAGTAAAACTTGCCAAACTATTAACTAAAAACGATCGTTTATCCGACAAGAAAAAACATAACAAGTATCACTTTATCAGTAAATAGTAGTTTCATTAGTTAGTCTCGCAAAATCATCACAACATCGTAAGCCTTATTTTTATCATCAACGCAAAGTCCAGTGCCTCCATGACTACGACCTTGCAAATCGCAACGCAACCCTCGACCATCTTTAGATTTTAAAAGTGCGCGGACACCAACATTACCTGCAACATCTTCCACAGTGCGTACTGCTGAATTATGTTCTGCTGTCACAGCAGAAACTTCTCCTGCACTCGAACGAACTGCTGGACCAGAATAAAAAACACCGTCAATAGTGAGTTCCGCAGTACCAACCCCAAATGAACCTTGTAAAATCCCCGTGTAACTCTTACCGGAATCGCGTGCCATAGCTGTCATGTCAAAGGTAGCACTGCAACCTGATAATGCTATAACTAACGTCAGTGGGAAGAAAAATTGTTTCATTTGTAACTCCTAAAATTAAATTGTTTAACGTTTAAACACTCGTCGCCATAGTTCATTTGCATCTGTTTTCTGCGGCTTATACTCCAACAGCTGCATCAATCGTCGTTTATCCGCGTTTGCATCGTCAAGCAGCCTCTCAAGCGTTGCAATGAACTCCTTTTGCATTTGTACCTGCTGTTGCAACGCATCAACTTGCATAGGTGTTGCATCATTATCTGTTGCGTTTGCAGTGTTGCGTGCAATTGGGTCAAACACACGATACAACTCTGCGGCATCAATTTCATAGTTTCCTAAGTCATTTAGTGATGCAGACATACGTCCATTTTTTATGGCACGCTGTAACGTACTGCGGTCTTTTCCAACGGCTTCTGCGGCTTGCTTGAGTGTAAATTTCATGCTTATGCGAGTTATTGCATTGCCCTGTGCATTTGCAACGACTTATTTTCCTTAATGGGTTAAAATCACCGAGTTCACAATCCCAACTGAAAACTTAACGCATCAATAATTTCAGCTCTTGCGTCATCATTTTTCACGTCACCTAACTTTTTAATCAGTCGTTTCTTATCGACAGTTCGGATTTGATAGCACAACACGAGCGAATCTTTATCTAATCCCGAAATCTCTTTTTTCAATAACACTTCATTCGGGTAAATTCTGCGACCTTGTTTGAGAGAGGTAAGCGGTAAAATGTTTATCACGGGCAGAATGGTATTCACGTCATCATCGCTAATCACCAAAACAGGACGTGTCTTTCCCTGTTCTGAGCCAATCGTTGGGTCAAGGTTTACCAAATAGATTTCCCAACGCATTACCACTCCTCGTTATCAATGTGAGCGAAGTCATCATTGACTGTTTGCAAATCGTTCATAAAAAGCGGGTCATGTTGGCTGGCTTGTAATTGTGCAAGTTTATCGGCGCGTGAGTTCTTAGGCATTTCTTTGAATAACAAAATCACTTCCATCATCTGGTTTTCATCAATGTTTGCTGGTACTTCAATCACAATTTGATGATTCTTCGGTACACGTTTGAGTTGTCGCAAGGCAATCATTTCAATCCCCCAGCGACACTATCAGAGGTATTGGCTTCAAGGCGTGTAGCTAAACCTGCAATCCGTCCGCCCAATTCTTTCAATTCATAAATTGCGGCAATTTCATCGAGTAAACCGCGCTCAAGTAAAGCAACGAGTTCTGCGTTCATGGTTTGCTTATTCGTCTTCGCACGGGTTTTGATTTTGTCGCGCAACTTAACAGGCAGACGGATGTGAACAGATATATCTTCTGCTGGTTTTTCAGGGGGAATCACAGCTCCTCCTCTTTAATGTCATACTTCTCAATTAAATCGGCAGGAATTGGCAGACCAAGGGCTTTATAAAAGCCTATCGTTAATTTCTTATCATCCGTAACATCAATGTTCTGTAAATCTGAAACGAGCTTATCTTTACTTTCACCAGCAAAAGTTCTGTAGTTTTCAGGCGGGTTCGTTATTTTTTGAAGCTCCCGCTCGGCATTTTTAATCGCTTTCTTTTTAGCTTCGTTTTTACGCTGTTTTTGTTTTTCTTTACTCATTATTTTCTCTCCTCCAACGCAGGCAACGCCTTCACAATCTCAACACTTCCCACGCTAACCGCCACTATCCGCTTCACTAAATCCAAAATATAACGCGGGTTCTCGCTCCAATCATTCGGATTATTTTTGATGC
>JBAXMT010000117.1:0-7116 GCA_037134135.1 Methylococcaceae bacterium
CCAAAATATCTTAATTCACCCGAAACGCCGTTATTTCACAAAAGTAACGAAGTTTATGGTTTATACGAATTGCTGAAAAAAAATCCAAAACCTGCACGCATTTTAATTGTCGAAGGTTATATGGATGTTGTAACACTCGCGCAATTTGGGATTGAGTATTCTGTCGCCGCGCTGGGAACGAATTTAACCGCGACACAATTACAGCTTTTGTTTCGTTCAACGTCTGAAGTAATTTTGTGTTTTGATGGTGATAAGGCGGGGCAAGATGCGGCTTGGAAAGCGATGGATGCGGTTTTTTCTGTGCTTAACGACAATCGGCAAGTGCGTGTTTTGTTATTGTCAGCTGAACACGACCCAGATTCGTTATTGCGCGAAGAAGGCACGGAAGCATTTTTGCAACGCATCGAAAATGCTGAAATGGTATCAAGTTATTTTTTCAATCATTTCACCGTCATATTAAATTTAGATTCTATCGAAGGTCGGGCAAAACTCGCGCATCAAGCGAAGCCGTTTTTACTGAAATTAGCCGACAGTTTTTTTAAAGAAATGATGTTGGCGAAATTAAAAGAATTAACCGATTTTGATGTTGCGCCAGCAATCGAAAAAGAAAATGTTGCTCAGCAACAAAATCATGAAAAAGAAAATCAAAATATACGGTATTCGTTGGAGCGTTTGACATTGGCGTTGCTAGTTCAAAATCCAAAATTGATTCAAAAATTAGAAGAAAATCCAATTGATTGGCTGGAGTTAGAGTTTGTCGGTATTGAAACTTTTAAAGTAATTGTGCAACAAATTTGCGATGAAAAACCCGCAACAACCGCGCAATTACTAGAACATTATCGAGGGAAAAAAGAAGAAAAAATGCTGAATGCGTTAGCATTTTTGCCGATTTTAATTCCTGAAGAATGTGTTGATACTGAATTTTTGGGGGCGTTAAATCAATTGATTTCGCAAGGACGAAAAAATCGTTTAGATAAATTACAAATTCAAGCCCAAACAGTCGGTTTAAATGACCAAGAAAAAGAAATTTTGAGAGATTTATTGCAACTTGTGCAACGCTAGTCATTGTTTTGTCACAAAAATAATTTAGGCTGACAATAGTTATTCCATTAATTTTGAACTCTATAATTTCAATGTTTTTATGACTCATTCTGCTTATCGAACAATATGGATTTCCGATTTACATATCGGATCCACTCAATGCCAGTCAGATGTTTTGCTTGATTTTTTAAAACACAACGACAGCGAAAAGCTCTATTTAGTCGGTGACATAATCGATTTTTGGTCGCTTTCAAAAAAGATGTATTGGACGACTGAACACAACACCATTATCCAAAAAATTCTCCGCAAAGCTCGACAAGGTACTGAAATAATATACATTCCAGGTAATCATGACGAGAATATCCGAGATTACGAAAACTATGTTTTTGGCGATATTGTGGTGAAAGTATCAGATATTCACACAACGGTTTTGGGGAAACGATTTTTAATTGTTCATGGTGATGAATACGATGCCGTGGCTCGACATCATAAATGGTTAGCGAAAATCGGCAGCGTTGGTTATGACTGGTTAATCGCATTAAATCGATTTTGGCGCGTATTTCGACGATTATTTGGCATTCAATCGCAATTTTCGTTGGCGGCTTATATTAAATTTAAAGTCAAAAACGCAGTGCAATTTATTTCAGATTACGAAGAAACGATTGTTCACACATTGCGAAATGAAAATTTAGACGGTGTGATTTGTGGGCATATTCACCACGCCGAAATTAAGAAAATCGATGATTTTTTATATGTAAATACAGGTGATTTTGTTGAAAGTTGTACCGCCATTGTCGAACATCACAATGGCGAATTAGAACTCATAAAATGGAAAAAACAAGCCGATGATTAGTTCATCGTTCGAGATGCAAAATATCGACGTGACTCCAAATTGCCTCAATAAAATCCATATCGATTTCTGGCATTCCATCTTGTATCCACTTTGTTAAAATTTTCGCGGTGTTCGGATAAGTAATGTGAACTGCATGATTATCATGAAGCCAATGTTGCACAGTTTCAGCGTCCAATTCATTCATAACGTGAGCATAACCAAGTTGTTGTAACGCCGCCGCATTCGATGTTTGCTCAACTTGTGCGTGTAACGGTTTAACGAGAATTTTTTTACCGAGTTGTAACGCTTCACTGGTCATTGCAAAGCCTGCGTTACTAATAATGCCTTCACAAGTGTAAAGTTCGGGAAAAAAAGTGTCAGCATTCATCGCGTGGTAAATAATATGGGAATGTTTCGATGTCATCGGCAACGCGCACGACACATGAAATTCAAAGTTTTCAAACGGTGCTAAAAAACGTTCCACATCAGCGACATCTTCAAAAGGCAAATACACGACAATTTTATTTTTAACGATTGCTTTCGACTCTAAAGCCTCGACAATCGGCGGTACAATCGGTTGACCGAAATGGTGCCAGTGCATCCCAATTGATTTCTTCGCGGGCGCAAAATACTTCATTATCAAATCGGCAATCGGGTCTGAACCTTTACGCGGAATATCAAAGTTGTAAGCATATTGATTTCCCAAACCTAAAACTGATTTTTTTTGCCTTCTTGCCGCCCATGCTGAAACAGGTTCAAAGTCGGTAATCACCAAATCGTAATCACTTAAATCCAACATTTTTACGTCATTTAAAAACGTTGAAACTTTCGCTTCAATCGCGGTTTTATAATAATTGAGTTTGCCTTTGCTGGTGTTGAACGTTAGCCCTGTTCGTATTTGATAATCACCAAAAACGTCCATGTCAAAATACTTGTCTGCTGCTCGACCCGTAAATAAAAACTGGGTTTCGATGCCCGCTGCTTTAAGCTCTTTCGCCATCACACGAGAGCGTGCAAGATGCCCATTTCCTGTTCCTTGAACACCATAAAAAATTTTCATCAACAAAATCTCGTAATAATTTAAATTGCTTTTCAGCATAAGGATTTTATATTTCGATTGTGTGTCGAATAGATTGAATTACGATGTCAATTTCATGTTTTTTATGTGACAGTAAGTGATAATTTTTTTTACAATTTGCCATCAAAATTCAAAAACGGTCAAATATCATGCTGAAAAAATCTTTACGAACACTTTTAAAAATTCTTTATCGCGTCGAAGTGATTGGTTTAGAAAACTATTACAAAGCGGGAAATCGCGTGTTAATTATTTCTAATCATTGTTCATTTTTAGACCCACCGTTACTTGCAGCTTTTTTACCCGACGAAATTACGTTTGCGATTAACACGCATATTGCCCAGCAATGGTGGATGAAACCGTTTTTAAACTTGGCGACATTTTTCCCTGTTGACCCAACGCATCCGATGTCGCTTAAAAATTTAATTCATTATTTGCAACACGACACCAAAGTTTTGATTTTTCCTGAAGGTCGAATCACGACGACGGGTTCGTTGATGAAAATTTATGATGGCACGGGAATGGTCGCAGATAAATCGGATGCCATGATTTTACCGATTCAAATTACGGGCGCGAAATACACGCCATTTTCAAAATTACGCGACATTGTGCGGTTGCGTTGGTTTCCGAAAATTACGTTAACGATTCTGCCGCCAACTCAAATTCATGCTCAAAAAGAACTGACGGGCAAAAATCGTCGTAAAAGTAGCGGGCATATTTTGGCGGATTTAATGGCAGAAATGCAGTTTAACGCCAGTTCCACGCGGCAATCTATTTTTGCCAGTTTGCTTGAAGCGCGAAAAATTCACGGTGGCAAACACATTGTCGCGGAAGATTTAGAGCGTCAACTTTTAAATTACGACGCGCTAATTACACGAACATTGATTATTGGCAACGCGCTGAAAAAAATTACCCAACTAAATGAAAATGTTGGCGTGATGTTGCCTAATTCGAGCAAAACATTGTGTGTATTATTAGGTTTGCAACAGCAACAACGCATTCCAGCAATGTTGAATTTTTCAACAGGCGCGGCGGGCATGATTTCGGCGTGTAAAACAGCGCAAGTTAAAACCGTTTTAACGTCGCGTAAATTTTTAGAATTGGCAAAATTGCAAAATGAAGTTGCGTTATTAGGAGCAGCGGTTGAATTGGTTTATTTGGAAGATTTAGCGCAAACGATTTCGTTAACCGATAAATTGCGGGGCGCAATCGCGAGTAAAACCGCTACTTTCTGGCACAAAAACAATGTAAATCCTGACAGCGCGGCGGTGATTTTATTTACGTCTGGTTCGGAAGGAACACCAAAAGGTGTTGTACTTTCGCACGCCAACATTTTATCGAATCATCAACAAGTTTCAGCACGAATTGATTTTAATCCGAAAGATGTGATTTTGAATTTCTTGCCAATGTTTCATTCGTTTGGCTTTACGATTGGAACGCTTTTGCCCGTTTTGAATGGCATGAAAACGTTTTTTTATCCTACGCCGTTACATTTTTCGATTATTCCTGAAATGGCGTATGAAACAAACGCCACGATTATGTTTGGCACAAATACGTTTTTGTCTGCGTATGGAAAAAAAGCCCACGCTTATGATTTTCATAATTTACGTTACGTCGTGGCGGGCGCAGAAAAATTACAAGATACCACTCGCACGTTATGGGCAGAAAAATTTGGCATTCGGATTTTAGAAGGCTATGGCGCGACTGAAACTGCGCCCGTCGCTGCCGTCAACACGCCAATGGATTATAAAGCGGGAACGGTTGGGCGTTTATTACCGCACATTGAATATCGATTAGAACCCGTTGAAGGCATTGATGAAGGTGGACGGTTACACGTTAAAGGCGCGAACATTATGCTCGGCTATTTGTTAGCGGATAGGGCAGGGCAGTTACAACCGACTGAATCAATTTATGGCTCTGGTTGGTATGACACGGGCGATATTGTTCATATTGATGACGACGGTTTTTTAAGTATTCGCGGACGCTGCAAACGATTTGCAAAAGTCGGAGGCGAAATGGTTTCACTCACTTTCGTCGAACAACTTGCGCTGAACATTTGGGAAAAAGCGCAACACGCTGTTGTCAGTTTGCCCGATGCGAAAAAAGGTGAGCAAATTATTTTGATTACCACGCAAAAAGACGCGACATTACACGAATTAGCGAAAAAATCGGAAGGTGTGGCAGCGATAAATTTGCCGAAAAAGATTTTAGTAATTGAAAAAATTCCTGTCATGGCGACAGGAAAAACGGATTATGTTGCGTTAACAAAATGGGCTGCAATATGAAGATCTTAGTGACGGGAGCGGCTGGTTTTATTGGTGCAGCATTAAGTTTGAGTTTGCTTGAACGCGGCGATGAAGTAATTGGCGTGGATAATTTAAATGACTATTACGATATTTCTTTAAAACATGCGCGATTGGCGCGATTAACACCATTTGAAAATTTCAAATTTATTCAACTGAATATCGCTGACCGCGATGCAATGGAAGAATTATTTGCATCTGAACAATTCGAGCGAGTAGTTAATTTAGCGGCACAAGCGGGCGTGCGTTATTCAATTACCAATCCGCACGTTTACGCAGAATCGAATTTAATTGGCTTTTTAAATATCCTTGAAGGCTGTCGCGAAAATAAAACCGACTTAATTTATGCGTCATCGAGTTCAGTTTATGGCGCGAATACGAAATTACCTTTTTCAACTGATGATAAAGTGGATAATCCCGTTTCGTTATATGCCGCTACTAAAAAAGCCAATGAATTGATGGCGCATAGTTACAGTCATTTATATGATTTTGCCACGACAGGTTTGCGATTTTTTACGGTTTACGGTGAATGGGGACGACCCGATATGTCACCGTTTATTTTTGCGCGACAAATCATGGCAGACAAACCAATTGATTTATTTAATTACGGCAAACACAGCCGCGACTTTACTTATATCGATGACATTGTCGAAGGCATTTTGCGTGTGATTGATAAACCCGCAAAATCACATTATCAAATTTATAATATCGGAAACAGTCAGCCTGAACAGTTATTAACTTTTGTTGAAACGCTTGAAAAACATTTAGGTAAAACGGCGATTAAAAACCTTTTACCCATGCAGGCTGGCGATGTTCAAGATACTTATGCTGATGTCAGCGATTTAATGCGCGATTTTGATTATTTACCTAAAACTTCGTTAGATGTTGGCATTGAAAAGTTTGTTAAGTGGTATAAAACGTTTTATGAAAATTGAACGCACAGCACAATTCATAGATAATCAGCGCATTTTCAACCCTTTTACTAAGTGACTCATGCACATTACTTTACTTAAATCTAAACTTCATCGCGCCACTGTAACCCAATCTGAATTGGGTTATGAAGGCTCGTGCGCCATTGACAGTGATATTTTGGACTCAGCAAATATCCACGAATATGAACAAATTCAAATTTATAACGTAAATAATGGCGCACGTTTTACGACGTATGCAATTCGAGCTGAAGCAGGTTCAAAAACTTTTTCGGTAAATGGCGCAGCGGCTCGATTGGCGTGTGTTGGTGATTTAATTATTGTTTGTACTTACGCGCAATTTTCCAACGAAGAAGTAGAAAGTTATCATCCTAAATTAGTTTATTTTGATGGAAAAAATAACATTGTACGAACCGCTACCGAAATTCCAACACAAATCCTATGAAACCTTTTGAATCTTTGCATAAAGAAACGCTCAAAGAATTACACTCAGAGCAAAATAAACCTCTTTTTGAGAAAATTTTGGCGTTAGTGCAACCCCGTGCAGATGATATAGCTATTACATCAAACCGAAAACAAACGGGATTAAGTTTGCGGCATGATTTGCTGAAATCACTGAGGATTAAAAGTCTAAACCAGCTTTTTATAATCCCTATCTTTAACAGTTTGGTGTACTATGTATTTTTATCGTGAATTGCTTAATCACGAAAAAGCTATTCGATTTCTAAATCATGATCTTGTCAAAAATCGTTTGCGAACTACGTTAGCAAAATGGCTATGTGATTCATTGCGTTATCAATCCACACCAGACGACTTGAACAAAAGTTATTTGTATCAGCGTGAAATTGGGCAACTTCATGCTCGAATTGATTTACCGATGAGTTTAGGATTCAGTCAAAAACAATTTCCCGATTACCTGAGTTGAAATGAGATAAT
>JBAXMT010000118.1:0-7041 GCA_037134135.1 Methylococcaceae bacterium
TTTTAGATTTTTCATGTTGTCAGGATAGCTTATTTTTTGCAGACTGAGTAGTTACAAATAAAAGACAATTAAAAAAATGCGAGTTATCCGAAACGCTTGAAAACTGGCTCGTTCACGAAGATTTAACCAATCATTTTTTAATCATCAAAGATGCACATTTAGCCATCAAAGAAAATTCACTCGTTGTGGCGCGTTTAAAAGCACTCGCGCAAAAGATTCTGCATGATGCCGAATCGAATGCAACGGTGATTTTTGTTTCGTCGCAAGCGTGCATTCCGCCTGAACTTGAGAAATTTATCACGTTATTTGATTTGCCGTTGCCAGACGAATTCGCAATTAACCGAATAATTAAATCGTTTGTGAATCGACTCGGTGAAGAAAATATCGATACGAAAGATTTGAATGATTTAACGTTGGCATTTCGTGGTTTGAGCGAACATGAAATCACGCAATTATTACATCGCGGTTATCAACAAGACGGACACGTCGGCAGTGAAGACGTTGAATTGGTATTGCGCGAAAAAGAACAAATCATTAAAAAATCAGGCATTTTGGACATGGTTTCGACGGTTGAACAATTCGACAACGTAGGCGGTTTATCGAATTTGAAAGTCTGGCTGAAACAAAAAGCCGACGTGTTGCATAACTTAAACGAAGCGTTAGCGTTTGGCGTGGAAGCCCCGAAAGGCGTGATGATTGTCGGAATGCCAGGTTGCGGAAAATCACTCACCGCAAAAGCCACTGCTTCATTATTCAAATTGCCGTTATTGCGTTTGGATGTCGGTTCGTTGATGGGAAAATATGTCGGCGAAAGTGAATCGAATATGCGCCGCGCGTTGAAACTTGCGGAAGCCGTTAGCCCTTGTGTTTTGTGGGTTGATGAATTAGAAAAAGCCTTTGTCGGTATTGGAAGTGGTGGCGCGGGTTCAGAAGTGGCAACGCGCTTATTTGGGTATTTTTTAACGTGGATGCAAGACAAAAAAGATGCGGTGTTTGTACTTGCAACAGCAAATGATATTTCGGCTTTGCCACCCGAATTATTACGAAAAGGACGATTTGACGAAATTTTTTACGTTGATTTTCCTAACAAATTTGAGCGTGAAAACATTTTCAACATTCATTTACAAAAACGTAATCAAAATGCAAATATCGACGTTAAAAAATTAGCTGAAAAAACAGACGGTTTTTCGGGTGCAGATATTGAATCTGTTGTGAAAGAAGCGATTGAAACGGCTTTTGTGAATAATCGCGCCACACTCACAACGGAATCGCTGATTAACGTCATCAACAACACTCATCCATTGAAAGAAGTGATGAAGCACAAAATCAAAGAATACGAAGATAGATTTAAGGATTTGAAGATTAAAGCCGCATCGTAATTATTCACTTTTTCTTAATTTAGGAGAATCCACCCAAATGATTAGTTTTGGGTGGGAGATTTCGTAAATTACAAATCGAAATACTTCACTGTATTTGCCAAGCTCCGCGCTTGATCTTCAAGTGTTTCTGCTGCGGCTGCGGCTTCTTCAACTAACGCAGCATTTTGTTGTGTTACATCGTCCATTTGCCCAATCGCTTGATTGACTTGCTCAATCCCCATCGTTTGTTCATTAGAAGCCGAACTGATTTCAGACATAATTTTCGTTACACCACGAATGGCATTCACGATTTCTTCCATTGTTCGTCCTGCATTCGCAACCAATCGAGAACCGTCCTCAACTTTTTCAACAGAATCGCCAATTAAACTTTTAATTTCGCCTGCAGCTGCCGCTGCGCGTTGTGCAAGACTTCGGACTTCGGTTGCCACCACCGCAAAACCACGTCCTTGATCACCTGCTCGTGCCGCTTCAACCGCTGCGTTCAATGCCAAAATGTTTGTTTGGAAAGCAATGCCGTCAATGACCGAAATAATATCAACGATTTTGCGTGATGAATCATTAATCGCTTCCATCGTACTCACGACTTGCCCAACTACTGCAACACCTTTACTTGCGATATTTGATGCACCTTCTGCCAATTCATTAGCGTGTTGAGCATTTTCACTATTATGTTTAACCGTCGAGGTTAATTCTTGCATACTTGCAGCGGTTTCTTCCAAGCTAGACGCTTGTTGTTCTGTGCGATTCGACAAATCGTTATTTCCAGCAGCAATTTCTTTCGCACTCATGTTAATCGTGCCAGTCGCATCTTGAATTTGATAAATCACTTCGCGTAATTTTTCAACAGTCGCATTCGCATCATCTTTTAATTGCCCAAACATTCCCGAATAATTATTCGTAATCGTTTTGTTCAAATCACCTTGCGACAGCGCATCTAAAACCCGTCCGATTTCGTTCAGACCAACAGAACTGGTTTCAAGTAATTGATTGATATTTCTAATCAAATCTAAAATAAAACCGCTGCGCCCGCTTTCATTCACGCGTTGTTCAAAATCACCTTCGGAAGCCGCTTGCACGATATTAGTGATTTCTTGCATCGCTAGTATTTCTGTCGTTCGGTCTAGCCATTCCGCCACATAACCAATTCGCTCACCATTTTTATCCAAAACAGTACTCGCTACGACATTCATGTGATGTCCGCCGATAATCATTTCAGACGAAGAAAAATCGGTTAAATCGCGTAGCATTTTTCGTTGTTTCGCAGGATCAACGTGAAAAATATCGATATTTGAACCAAGAAGTTTACTGGCATTAAAAGTGGGTAATTGTTGTTTAATATCTGTTTCAGCGGCTTTAAATAAAGTCACCGCACTTTCATTGGCGTAAATAATTTCAAAATTATTATTCGCCACTAATACTGCCGAATGTACGGTGTCTAAAGCTCTATTGATTCGTAAGGTTTCCGCCATAACTTGTTTTGCTTGGGCAATATCTAAACTTAAACTCACGTCCATCGAAAATAAGCCGCGATAAAAATCGCCAATAACGCCTTCTTTTTTCAAATCAAATTGATTACCGAAACCTTTTGCGGCGAGTCGATAAAAAGTTCCAACACTTTTGTCGAGAGCGTTATTTAAGTCACGAATAGTCCCGACATTCATTGCCGCACCTGCTCCGACAAGAGATAAAAGACCCGCTAATTCAAAATAACTGTGTGCTAAAAATAATTCATAACTTGTCATTGCAACAGGAATTGAAAATATCGTTAATGAAGCGATTGTTTTTTTCCATATTGAAATATCTTTAATGGCTTTAACTAATGCTTTTGTCCCCGTTGGGTTAATCGTCGTTGTTTTATTTTTTAATTGTTCATATAAAGTAATTCCTTCCGCTAATTCTGCTTTTTTAGGGGCGTATCGTACCGACATATAGCCGATTAATTTCCCTTGTTCAAATTGCGGAATAACATTGGCATGAACCCAATAATAATCACCATTTTTCGCACGATTTTTAATCACACCTGACCACGGACGCATCGATTTAATCGATTTCCACATATCTTCAAAAAGTTCTGGTGGCGTATCGGGATGACGAATAACGTTGTGCTGTTTACCAAGAATTTCGTCACGGGTGTACCCACTTATTTTTAAAAAATCATCATTTGCAATAATAATTTTTCCTGTTAAATCGGTATGAGTAACGAGAATACTGCCTTTCGTCATAACAATTTCGATGTTTGTGACTGGTAAATTAAGTTTCATAACATTTCCACTAAGCGTGCGCGTTAAATAAAGTTAAAAGATTAAAAATTACATTATCAAAATTGACAGCAAAATTTGCGCCGTAATTCTTGCACATTGTGGGTAAATATCGGCACGCTTACTTATATCTTAATTTTGATTAATCACAATTTTGCATTTCAATAATAAAATTGGCAGCGTTTGACTGCGCTTGTGCGCCATCATTTCGTAAGGCTTCAATGCGTTCTAAATACGCATCGTCAATGTCACCCGTTACATATTGATGGCTGAAACAAGATGTGTCGAAATGCAAAATTTCAGGATTTCCTTTTTGAACCGCTGCAATTAAATCGTCCAAATCTTGGTAAACCAATTTATCTGCGCCAATCGCTTCACAGACTTCATCTTCTGTGCGGTTGTGTGCAATCAATTCATGCGCGGCTGGCATATCAATACCGTAAACATTTGGATAACGAACGGGCGGTGCAGCAGAAGCGAAATAAACTTTTTTTGCACCCGCATCACGCGCCATTTGAATGATTTGTGCAGACGTTGTGCCGCGTACAATCGAATCATCTACTAATAAAACATTTTTACCGTTAAATTCTAAATCAATCGCGTTGAGTTTTTGACGCACCGATTTTTCACGCAATTTTTGTCCAGGCATAATAAATGTGCGTCCAATGTAACGGTTTTTAATAAAGCCTTCGCTAAATTTCACGCCTAATTTATTTGCCATTTGTAACGCTGCTGTGCGGCTGGTGTCGGGAATTGGAATAACAACATCAATATCGTGATCTGCCCATTCGCGTTCAACTTTTATGGCTAGTTTTTCACCCATTCGCAAACGTGCTTTATAAACTGAAATGTTGTCGATAATTGAATCTGGTCGTGCAAAATAAACATATTCAAAAATACACGGACACAAATCAACTTTTTCAGCGCATTGTTGCGTGTGTAATTTACCCGATTGCTCGATAAAAATAGCTTCGCCAGCGTCGATGTCGCGAATAATGTCGAATCCCAAAACATCTAACGCTACACTTTCAGAAGCAATCATAAATTCGCTGCTGCCTTCGGTTTTTCGTTCACCAAAAATGGCAGGTCGAATGCCATGAGGATCACGGAAACCTAAAATCCCAACGCCTGCAATCATAATTACAACTGCATACGCGCCACGGCATCGACGATGTACACCTTTTACTGCGTTAAAAATATCCGCAACCGTGAGTTCTGATTTGTGCAGCGTTTGCAATTCATGTGCAAATACGTTGAGTAAAACTTCAGAATCGGAATCCGTGTTGATATGACGTTGATCTTCGTCAAACAATGCTTTTTTAAGTTCTTCGGTGTTGGTTAAATTACCGTTGTGAGCAAGCGTTAAACCAAACGGTGAATTCACATAAAACGGTTGCGCTTCGGCAGAACTGGTGCAGCCAGCGGTTGGATAACGGACGTGAGCAATCCCCATATTTCCACGCAGACGCAACATTTGATCGTTTGTAAAAACGTCGCGTGTTAATCCGTTATCTTTGCGTAAATGCAAACGTCCATTTTCACATGTCACAATGCCAGCCGCGTCTTGTCCACGATGTTGAAGCACCGTGAGTGCGTCATATAAATCTTGATTTACGGCTTGATGAGAGACGATAGCAACAATACCACACATTATTTTTTCACCTAAGTTGGAAGTTTTAACGAAAAATGAGAGCGTGCGCCATTTGCGGAGCGACGTGGTCGCGTAACCAAATGACAAGGATTTGAAAAGAGGGTAATAAACTAGATTCTTTCCACCACGAATTAGTTGGCACGGCGGTAAGTCCAGCGAGAAAAACTATGATTGTCGTAATAACCACACCTTGCATGATTCCGCAGGTCAAACCACCTAAAAGTTCCATGATGGCGGTGTGATTGTAATTTTGTTTGACACGGTTTGTGAGCCAATACTGTAAGAAGCTGCACACTAAAATGGTTGAAATCAATATCGTAATAAAGGTAATGGCGAAGCGTTTTTGATGATCGGAAATGAACGATTGCAATGTGGCTGAAATAGAAAGTGAAAAATGCAAACTCACCCAAAATCCAACAACCCAGAATAATAATGAAACCACTTCGCGACTAAAGCCGCGCATTGTACCGATAATCACCGTCACACTGACTAGTGCGACGATACTATAATCGACCCAAATAAATGGCTTTAGTGCTACGGGAAACACGACTTTATTCAGAAACTAAAATAGAAGTAATGTGTTGATCATCCATTTTTTTCTTCATTTCAGCCGCTCGTTTTCCATCTAATTCAGGTCCTACACGCAAACGGTAAAATGTTCCTTTGTCGTTTTGAATAGGGGTTAACGTTGCAGGTAAACCTTGTGATCTTAAGCCTTCGAGCAAACTTTCTGCTTTTGTTTTGTTGGTTAAACTGGCTAATTGAATAAACCAGCGACCCGATTTTTTAGCTTCAGGTGTAATGACTTTTTTCACATCAGCAACACTGGCATCTACTGGTGCAATAGTTTTAACGGCTGCAACATCACCATCCAATAATTTTGCTGCACGCATTTGTTTCAATAATTCTTCTTCTGGTTTGCCATTCGCTTTTTTAGGTTCTAACTTTGGCTTCATTGGCGGTTCATCATCCACTTCGTCCGCACTTACACCGTAATTTGTGGTTTCAGAATAAGCTGGTTTTTCGACATGTGGTTTAGCAACAGGCGGTTTGGTAATAACAGGTTTTGGTTGTAATTTTGGCGCGGGAGCTTCATCCATTTCGTCAGGGCGTAACGAATTTTTTACAACAGGTGTTGACGATGGCGCGAGGGCGGCGACTTCAACTTGCGGTTGTTGTGGAATGGCTAAAACCTGCTCTGAACTTGCAGGTGCTTTAACAGCGGGTTCTTCGACAAACTGATTTTCCGAAGGCAATGCCAATGTTGTTACCGCTTGTCCGTCATCTTCAATCGGGTCATCAAACAACATCGGAATGAAAATCGCCGACAATATCGTGACCACCAATGCGCCAATCAAACGTTGTTTTAATTCATGATCCATTTTTATTCACCTATTTTTAAATTCGTACAACAATCTGATACTAAAAAAAACGACCCAAAAACTAAAATTAAATTACCACTTTTCGCGTTATTTTTAGCGGCTGAAAAGGCTTGGGAGAAATTTGTAAAACCGAAATTTGCGTTTGAAATTTCACATTGAGCAAAGAGTTCACGCATTTTTTCTTCGGAAACGGCACGCGGATTTTGTGGCAACGGCGCGAAAAACCAACTCGAAACGACTGGTTTCATTAAAGTCAAAACGCCTGCAATATCTTTGTCTTTCATGATTGAAAAAATGGCATGAATGCGGTGATTTGGAAAATTTTCTGCAAGATAATCGACTAATGTTTCAACCGCTTGCGGATTATGTCC
>JBAXMT010000119.1:0-6918 GCA_037134135.1 Methylococcaceae bacterium
TTTAATTTCATGATTGAATTGCTCGCGTGTTTGCTTCAAAAGCCGAATAACTTAAATGCGAATTAAGAGCTGAAATTTCATTTAGTAGTCAAATCAAACAGTTAAAAATATCGGCTTTTAGTTTTATGCCTTTAGTAAATTCTAACCCCTTGATTTTCAACTAGCGAATTTAGCTCTTAATTCGCATTTAATGTGTTCATAGTTTCAATAATGGTAACGACACTGCGCGATAATCACGCCATTTTCTACGACTTTATAAATAATCCGATGTTCAAGATTGATGCGCCGTGACCAATAACCCGACCAATTATGTTTTAACGGTTCATGCTCACCAATGCCTGTAAAGGGATGGCGCAAAATATCGGCAATCAACAAGTTAATGCGTTTTAGCATTTTTTTATCCGTTGTTTGCCAATACAAATAATCTTCCCACGCCGTTTCAGCCCACGACAAAATCATGTTTCAATCAAGTCGTGTTGTTGAAAATGTCCCGCTTCAATTTCAGCAATCGCTTGATTTAAACGCTGTGCATTTTTAGGGCTTCGCATTAAATAAGCGGTTTCTTCGTAAGCGTTGAAATCTTCCAACGAAACAATCACCGCAGGCTTGCCGTTTGGGCGTGTTACTAAAATCGGAACATGGTCATCATTCACACGGTCTAATGTGTGAGCCAAATTTGCTTCAAAAGCCGAATAACTTAATGTGTTCATGTTGAAAAATTCATAATTTAAACAAATGAAACCACGCTTTTATAAAATACAAAGCGTGGTTAGAAGACTTTAATTTTTCAGCAATTTATATGCACCATAAAATACAACGGCACCGACTATTGGAGCTGCAGCTGTTACAGCCAGCCCTGCAGCCATCCCACCACCAACCAAGCTACCAATCCCCGCCAAACCAGATGTTACTCCTGTAACACCTAAGCCCGAAACACCCAAAGCAGAAATTGCTGTAAGTGCGCCGCCTCCACCTGCTACAGCACCAACTACCGCGACTACTTCTTCCCCAGTATCTAAATTATCTACTTCATCAGCAGCGTGTACTTGTTGAACAGAAATTAAAATTAAAATTAAAACACTCAACACTTTTTTCATAACGTGGCACTCCAAAAATTTAGAAAATAAAGCGAGCGAAAAACTCGCCTTTTCAAAACAAACTACCCCTTCTTCACATACAAATCCGTAATCGTGCCTTCAATCATTCGACCTTTTTTATAAGCCGAAACAATATCGGGGACGACCTTTCTAGCGGGACGCATTTGTAAAAAGTCAGCTTCTGTAAATTCCCGCGTATCCGAATCTAACGCAATACCCGCGTTGATTTGAGCGTCTTCTTCATCAGTCGGCATTAAGATTTTGAAAGTTGCTGACATAATAATTCACCTCTCGTTTATTGGCTTTTCTCAAACTGATAACTCGAATCACATCATCTCTCAACGTGTAAGTCATCACATATAGCCGATTGTTTATCGGTGCGAACGCATTAAATCTATCTTCGGCATAGTCATTACGCGCATCTTCAATTATCAATGCGTGTTGCCAATTGAAATACACGGCATCGCAAAAATCAACACCGTGTTTTTCAAAGTTTGACAGCTTTTTAGCGTCATCCCATTCGTATTTCATGCTTTAGATTTACGCTTTCTTCACATACAAATCCGTAATCGTGCCTTCAAGCGAAAATATCATCCAAAACAGAATACAATTCTGCTTTTTCTCTTTCAGTCCAAGGCGTGTGCATGAATTCAAATGGCGCACTTACCGTGACTTGACCTTGCACGACTTTATCAAGCAGTGCTTTTACCTCTGGATCACGTTCAGCAGCTTCACGCGCTGGAATGGGTTGCCCAGTATTTTTATACATAACAAAACCGCCTAAAAGTTGGGTTTGAACTTCTTTTATCGAGATTGAATTTAACAAATTGTGCTGACGGCTACAAAAATCAAAGAATGCAACAGTTCCACCACTAAACCAATCTTTTTGCTTTGCTGAATTTACGGCAAGTTGTGCATTATTATTTACTAGCCAACAATCACGAGCAAATTTAGCTCCACTTCCTGCAAATCTCGCCAATGGCAAACTAATATCTTGTCGATATTCAAAACGAATTGCCGCCGTTTCGATGTTTGCAATACACATTGAAATGGCGGAATCATCTTGTTCCAAAGGTGGTTTCGGGGTGTTAGATGGATTTTGAGCAATCCAATTTTTCCATTGCTCAATCAACTTCCCATTTCCCGCAAACATAAACGCATGACCTTTGGCGATGCAGATTTTGTCAAAACCTGTGTCATCGATATACAAAACAAACTCACTCGAATCAATCGACCATCTTGAATCCGTTGCCATGTGCCGTGCGTTTATGTCGAATACGTTTGTTGTCATGATTTAGGACTTATCAGCTTTCTTCACATACAAATCCGTAATCGTGCCTTCAATCATTTCAGCGGCAAAATCATGGTTCAATCAGGTCATGTTGTTGAAAATTACCCGCTTCAATTTCAGCAATCGCTTGATTCAAACGCTGTGCATTTTTAGGGCTTCGCATTAAATAAGCGGTTTCTTCGTAAGCATTGAAATCTTCTAACGAAACAATCACCGCAGGCTTGCCGTTTGGGCGTGTTACTAAAATCGGAACATGGTCATCATTCACACGGTCGAATGTGTGAGCCAAATTTGCTTCAAAAGCTGAATAACTTAATGTGTTCATAGTTTCTACAACTCACTTTCGCTGATTCCAGCGATTTTCATAAAATGTTTCAGCAATCCGATTTTCAAATCTTCGTTTTTATGAATCGGCAACGAAATTCGTGCCGAATTCCCAACTTGCATATAAACGTGGTGACTGCCATTTATCCGAACTAAACGCCAACCTCGAAGCTCAAGAAGTCGCGCAAAGTATTTTCCTGAAACGGATTTCACACCACAATCTCCATCACTCTGGCATTTTTAGCCAATTCGATGTGTTCTAAATCCACATAAAGACAGGCTTCAACCGCTTCATAGATATTGGTAAAAAGTTCTTCAATCGTATCGCCTTGAGTTGCACAGCCTTCAATGGCGGGAACTTCTGCCCAAAATCCGCCTTCTTCTGCGGGGTGAATGATGATTTTTAATTTCATACTTGAATTGCTCGCGTGTTTGCTTCAAAAGCCGAATAACTTAATGTGTTCATGTTTTAGCTCGTTATAGAAAGATGGACTTCACTGTTTACATGGATAATAAGTGACAATAGCGTTAGAAATAATTTGTACTGCATCTAAACTCCATACTTGAGGCTTGTCCAAAATATATTTAGTTACTGTAGCGACAATTTCGTTTCCATCTGATTTTGATGGAATACAAGCTAATTTTGATATAGCTAACACATTGGAAATACCAATAACGAATCCGCTATACATCAACGCATTGTTAACGTTATGTCCAGTACCAATTTGGTATTTGTTCCATTCTCTAGCTCCTTCTGCAATAACACTTCCATCAGTCAATTTCATTGAATGAGAATTAGCTGATAGTAGAAATAACCCAAGTACCAAAATTAACTTTTTCATATATTTTGACCTTCAAAAAAAATACAAAACCGCATTACCAAAATAATGCGGCTTTTATTTGATAAATTACCCCTTCTTCACATACAAATCCGTAATCGTGCCTTCAATCATTTCAGCGGCAAAAGCAAAGGTTTCAGACAACGTCGGATGCGCGTGAATGGTCAAACTAATGTCTTGCATATCTGCGCCCATTTCCAACGCTAAAACCGCTTCAGCCAGCAATTCACCTGCATTCGACCCGACAATTCCCGCGCCTAAAATGCGCCCTGTTTCTTTGTCAGCCAAAATTTTGGTCAAACCTTCTTTGCGTCCGTTACTCAATGAACGCCCACTCGCCGCCCACGGAAACGCACCTTTTTCGTATTCGATGCCTTGCGCTTTGGCTTGATTTTCGGTCAAACCCATCCACGCCACTTCAGGGTCGGTGTACGCGACCGATGGAATCGTCAGCGCGTCGAAATACGATTTATGTCCCGCAATTACTTCGGCGGCAATTTTGCCTTCGTGTACCGCTTTGTGCGCCAACATGGGCTGTCCGACAATATCGCCAATTGCAAAAATGTTTGAAACGTTGGTGCGTTGTTGTTTATCGACGGCAATAAAACCGTAATCATCAACCGCCACGCCCGCCAATTCAGCACCGATTTTTTTACCATTCGGTCTGCGTCCAACGGCGACTAAAACCGCGTCGAAAATTTCAGATTCAGGCGCACCTTTGCCTTCAAATGACACTTTCAAACCGTCCGTTTGTGCTTCAATCGCGGTCACTTTGGTTTCGAGCCAAATATTTTTGTATTGTTTTTTGATTCTACGGAACAGCGGCGTAACCAAATCTTTGTCACATTCGGGAATAATTTGTTCACGCAATTCGACAACGTGAATTTCAGAACCCAGCGCGTGATAAACCGTCGCCATTTCCAGTCCGATAATCCCGCCGCCGACAATCAACATTTTTTTCGGAATAAACGACAACGCCAGCGCGTCGCTCGAATCCCAAAGTCGCGGATCGTCGTTGGGAAAAACAGGAATTTCGGTGGCTTGTGAACCTGCCGCAATAATCGCATTTTCAAACGTCACGGTTGTTTCACCAACCACCAACGTATTTGCCCCTGTAAAATTGCCCACGCCTTGAATGACGGTGACTTTGCGTTGTTTTGCCAACGCGCCCAATCCATCGTTTAATCCTTTCGTGACGCTCGATTTCCAATCGCGAATTTTGTTGAGGTCGAGTTCAGGTTTGGCGAATTTCACGCCGAAGTTTTCAGATTCTTCGGCTTCGTGAATCGTGTGCGCCAAATGCAAAAGAGCTTTTGACGGAATACAACCGACGTTTAAACACACGCCGCCCAACACTGGATAACGTTCAACTAAAACGACATTTTTACCCAAATCCGCCGCGCGAAATGCCGCCGTATAACCACCAGGTCCGCCGCCTAAAACGAGAACTTCTGTTTGTAAATTTTCGCTCATAATTCTCCCCTTAAACGAGCAAACGACGCACGTCGCTTAAATAGTATTTCAACGCTTCCATGAAACGTGCGCCTTCTGCGCCATCAATCACGCGATGGTCGTAAGTTAAATCCAGCGGCAATATCAAACGTGGTTCAAATTCTTTGCCATTCCAAACAGGTTGAATCGTTGATTTTGTCACGCCTAAAATCGCCACTTCTGGCGCATTCACGATTGGCGTAAAGGCTTTGCCACCGATGCCGCCCAAACTCGAAATACTCATACAACCACCTTGCATATCAGCGGCAGTGAGTTTTCCAGCGCGTGCTTTTTCGCTTTTTTCGCCAAGTTCAGCGGCTAATTGTTTAAGCGATTTATTTGGAACATCTCGCAAAACAGGCACAACCAAACCATTCGGCGTATCAACCGCGATGCCGATGTTGAGATATTTTTTGAAAATCAAACTCTGCCCATCGCTAGAAAGCGACGAATTGAAACGAGGAAATTGTTGCATCGCGGCAGCTAACGCTTTGATGATGAACAATAAACCTGTGAATTTCACTTCAACGTTTTTTTGCGAATTGAGCGACACGCGGAAGGCTTCCATTTCGGTAATATCAGCTTCATCGTGATACGTCACCATCGGCAAATTCAACCAAACGCTAGTCATGTGCTGACCTGTGAGTTTGTTAATTTTGCTTAAAGGTTGCGTTTCGATTTCACCGAATGCAGCAAAATCTGGCACGGCAATTTTCGGCAACGTTGAACCACCTGTGACAGTGATGCCTTCAGTCAGGGCTTTTTTAACATACGCCTTCACGTCATCTTTTAAAATGCGATTTTTACGCCCGTTGCCGTTTGTGATTTGGCTAATATCAACACCCAATTCACGCGCCAATAAACGGACTGCTGGCGAAGCGTGCGCTTTGCCTTTTGCAACAACTGGCGCAGAAATGGTAACAGGTGCAGGTGCGGCAGGTTTTGGTGCTGGTGCAACTTCAACAGCTTTGACTTCTTCAACGGCTGGCGCAGGCGTTGGTGCAACTTCGGCAACAGCCGCAGGTGCAGCTGCTTCGTCACTAACCAAAACCGTGATAATTACTGAACCTTCGTTCACTTTATCGCCGACTTTCAAATGCACTTGTTGAACCGTTCCTGCCGCTGACGACGGAACATCCATACTGGCTTTGTCCGTTTCAAGTGTAATCAAGGTTTGGTCAACTGCAATCACATCACCCGTTTGAACTTCGACCGCCACCACTTCAACATCATGCACATTGCCAATGTCGGGAACTTTAATTTCAATTGTTGTACTCATGGTGTCTTCCTTATTTCAACCAAGGGGCTTTAACGTCAGCATCGATACCGTATTTCGCAATCGCTACTTCGACTTTGCCGAGTTCAAATTGTCCGTTATCTGCCAAACTTTTCAGCGCGGCAATGGTGATGTGATAACGGTCAACTTCAAAGAAACGACGTAAATTTTCGCGCGTATCAGAACGTCCAAAGCCGTCTGTACCTAAAACGACATAAGGAGCTTTGATTTCACAGCGAATTTGTTCAGCGAATGCACGAATGTAATCTGTCGCCGCAATTACGGGAACGTTTGTGTTAGGTAATAATTTGCTAACGTGTGATTGTTTTGGTGTTTCGGTTGGATGCAAGCGATTCCAACGTTCACAGGTTTGCGCGTCACGCGCTAATTCAGTGAAACTTGGGCAACTCCATAAATCAGATTCTACGCCCCAATCATTGTGTAACAATTCAGCAGCAAAAACGGCTTCACGGAAAATCGCGCCTGAACCTAATAAATTCACTTTCAATTTTGCGTTTTGGTCGCCTTGTTGGAACAAATACATTCCTTTCAAAATGTCTTGTTCAATGCCTTGTGGCATGGCGGGATGCGTGTAATTGT
>JBAXMT010000120.1:0-6913 GCA_037134135.1 Methylococcaceae bacterium
CAATCACAAGTCCAAAATAAATGGCTTGAATGGAATACTCATTACGTTCTTTTATATGAAAATCATTAGGCGCCCACAATAAAACAGGAAGAATCATGGCATTTTGCGTTTGAACTCGTAAATAAACGGTGTGATGACTGTGAGCAGCCAAAACAATCGGAAATGCAAAAAATCGACTTTTATAGGGACGACTTTCAAGAGGTTGTGAATAGCCTGTATGAACGGTTTGATAATTTTGGTTTTCGGTTTGAAAGTAAAAATCGAGATTTTCAATTAGCGAATGGTCAACATCTAACACGCGCTCAATCGGTTTATCGCTATTATTTTCTAATTCTAATCGCAACCAATATGCAGACGAGGTGTAAGACATATTTAACGGTTTATCAGCAGTAAAATCTGTTTGAAATTGTTCGGCAAAATCTTCTTTTTGCACGTCCGCCAACGTCAAAATACCAGACGCATCTTCAAAAACGCCTAAATGCGAACTCAATAAAATAGGCGATTGATTAGATGGGCTAACGGTGAACACATTTGCTTTTGCAAAAACGACATTGGCTATTAATTGAAAACTCAAAAAAGTTATGACAATTAAATAATGGATAACATTTTTTTTCATTGGAAAGTATTTCCTAAATAATTTACGGTTTGCCATCGCTTGCGGGCTAGCTGATTATAAGAGATTTAGCCGCATTGCTTTTTATTTTTTGTTCACCGTTTTTTAGATATTTTCCGATTTTGAAACAGTTTTTTGAATGGAAAAGCGAGATGATCAAAATTGTAAACTGGTTCTTAAAATGGCGTAATCGCCTGCGATATGATTATTTACATTGTACTCATGCAACCATTTTGCAGAGAAATTGACATCACGTTCACCCATTTTCACGGTGTAATTTATCACTGGACCGATGCTGCTGTATTCGCCACTAATCGCATTTTCTGGAACGCCCAAACCGCTATCATTTTTCACTTGTCGATAATATGATCCCGTTACGCCAACGCCTAAAGCACTGGTCAAATAATAGCCCGCTGAATAATCCAAATGAACTTCATCACCTGTTTTGTAATGTGTTGCTGCATTTTCAGTATTAACCATGTAACCAAATGTCATTGAGAAATCATATTCCCCATCATTTGGTAGCCACGTCATCGAAAAATTATTATCGAATGTCCAAGTATTACGACCTGCATTTAAATCCCGATTTTTATCATAAGCTCCCGTTGGAACAACGATGCCTTCAAATGCTGCAAATGAAAGCTCTTTCCATTGCCATGATAATAAAATCGGCACAGCATACATATCGCCCGCACCACCACGCGCTGATTCTTTTTTAACACCGTTATTTGTTGTGTTATAAGTTGTATGAAGCGCGTAAGGATAAAACCCAAATGAATAAGTTCCACCCAACACTTTTTGTTCTGTCACTCGCATTAAACCAGGTAATTCAAACAATAAACTACTGCCGTTATCATCATTTCCCGCCCAGTTATAACCAAAGAAATTACTTAAATAATTGCCTGCTGCTGGCGTGGTTGCCATTCCAAAATCACCGTAAAAGCCAGGTAAATACTGGCTACTTCCACCTTCGGCTGCCATTATGGGCGTTGAAAAAGAAAAGAAAGAAACGACGCTAGTTTGTATTAAAAATTTTGTTAATGTTTTCATATTGTATTTTGATTCGATTTTGAATTATGAAGTGTTTGAAATCTTGTTAGTTTAACGTAATTTTTAAATTTTCAATCTAACAAATACTGATTTTTTAAACTCACATAATGTTCGGCAGAATAGCGTAAAAAGTCTTTTTCATTTTCGGTTAATGCACGACTTTGTTTTGCAGGTGAACCAACATACAAATAACCGCTTTCGAGTGTTTTATTTAGCGGAACCAAAGAACCTGCGCCTAACATCACATAATCTTCCAATATCGCATCGTCCATGACAATCGCGCCAATACCAATCAAGCAATAATCGCCAATCGTACAACCGTGAAGCACCGCACGATGACCAATTGTTACATTTGCACCAATGTTTAACGGATGCCCACGTTCTGAAAATTTACCTTGATGTGAAACGTGCAAAATCGCGCCATCTTGAACATTGGTATTTTTACCGATACTGATTTTTTCAACATCACCGCGAATAACAGCGGTCGGAAAAACGGAAACATCATCGCCTAATTTGACTGCGCCAATTACAATCGCGCTGTCATCAATATAAACATTTGCACCAAGTTGTGGGGTTTCATTTTTAAAATTTCTAATGCTCATTTTTGTTTCTCTTTGAATGAATCTGACTATTGAATTGAAGATTGTTAAAATACCCGTAAATTCTAACTTCACAACATGAAAATTATGAAAAAAGGGACGCTTTATATCATTTCTGCACCGTCTGGCGCAGGCAAAACCACGTTAGTTAAAAAGTTAATCGCAAAAACTAACGATTTAATTGTATCGGTATCTCACACCACGCGCCAAAGCAGAGAAGGTGAAATTCACGGCAAAGATTATTTTTTTGTTGATGTCGAAACCTTTCAAACCATGCAAAATGAAAATGCTTTTTTAGAATGCGCTCAAGTATTTGATAATTTTTACGGTACGGCGCAACAAACCGTAGAAGATAATCTGGCTCAAGGAAAAGATGTACTTTTAGAAATTGATTGGCAAGGCGCACAACAAGTACGTCATTTATTACCTGATAGCGTTTCTATTTTCATTTTGCCGCCGTCGATTGAAACTTTGCGTCAACGTTTGGAAGGACGCGGGAAAGATGATGTCGAAATTATCAATCGCCGCATGAAAGATGCGGTAACAGAAATGAGCCATTATCCAGAATTTGATTATTTAATCGTCAACGATGATTTTTCCGAAGCCTTAAAAGCACTCAAAAGTATTGTTTTGACAAATCGTCTTAAACAATCGTGGCAATCTCAACATTTACAGTCATTACTCACTAATTTGTTGGCGTAACTTTTTATGAAGCGAATCGCTAAAATAGCCGTTACGATTTTAATTCCCATTGGATTAGTTGGCGGTTATTTAGCGACTGGTTTTTATATCTTGCCTGTGTGGTTAAAACATAGCCTGCCCGCGATAATCAAAAAAGAAACGAATTTAGATGCGAATATACACGAAGTAAAATTCAATCCTTTGACGCTTGAACTACATTTAAAGCAATTTGAATTACAAAAAATACTGCGTTTTGAAGACTTAGATATTCAAATTAATTTGCACGAATCGTTTAATACTAAAACTTTCGTAGTCGAAAATGTCACGCTCAATAAGCCGATTTTTGAACTCGAAAAACAAAAAAATGGCGCGTTAAATATCGACGCACTTTTGCCTAAAACCGACACCGCAAAAACTGAAAAAAACGATTACATTTTTCCAATCACGATTAAAAACTTTATCGTGTCACAAGGCGGATTTTCCTTTCAAGATGGCAACATTCATGAAGAAATCACACCAATAAATCTTACGCTAACGAATTTCAGTACGACAAATTCCATTCCTGCTAAATTGGATTTAATGGCGAATTGGCAAAACGGCGGCGAGTTAAATTTGAGCGGTGAGTTTCAATTTTCAAACCTCGCTTCAACAGGAAAAGGCACATTTCAAAAATGTGATTTGGCGCATTTACTTTCGTTAATTCCAGAAAACAAAATAAAACTAACGGGCGATGGCGATTTGTCTGCGACATTTAACATCAAATTTAATAAAAAAATACCGTTGGTTCAAATTGAAAATGGTGCGATTTCATTAACAAATTTAAGTTATCAAAACAAAATCACGCTTCAAAAAATTACGCTCGACAATTTTAATTTCGACAGTTCAAAACAAATCGTTCAATTAAAAATGCTCACATTAAATACCTTTCGTTTTACAGAAGGACAAGCGCAATTTGATTTATCAAATCTGACATTTAATGATTTAAGTCTAAATTTACAAAATCAAAATTTTCAAACGGTAAGTATTTCATTAAAAGATGCTGAACTTTTAGATACGACACAAAATACGTTGTTGTTTAAATTACCAGCGATGGATTTGAAAAAAGTCGCATTCAATTTAAAAAATAAAACTTTAGTAATGAGTGCAATTCAAGCGAAAAATGCTGATTTTAAAGCGTGGCTAAATCCAAATGGGGAATTAAATTATCAAACGCTTTTACCCGAAGATGAAGCGAAAGTTGCCACCGAAAAAGAGGCTGGTAATTCAAGTAGCGAGGCATTTTGGGGTATCAAAATAGACAGCGTTGAACTCACCGATTTTAGTGCAACATTTGAAGACAAAATGTTGCCAAAGCCCCTGACAATTAGCATCAAACCGTTATCGTTGAAACTAACTGAATTAAACAATGCCGCTGGCTCAAAACTACCTTTTGAACTCAACACAGGCATTAACAACAGCGGTTCATTACATTTAAAAGGCAGCGCAGGTTTATCGCCATTGACTGCTGAAACGCAAATCGACATAAATGCGTTGGGGTTAGAAAAATTCCAATCGTATGTTGATAAATTTGTCCATTTGGATTTGATAAAAGGCGTGTTTAGTTTAGATGGTAAACTCGATATGGCGCGTGGTGAACAAGGCGAATTAGATCTTAAATTCAAAGGAAATTCGGGAATTGCGAGACTGATTACCCGTGATCAAACGCAAAATAAAGATTTGGTGAAATGGGATAATTTAACGCTAAAAAATATCAATGCAGATGTTTTGGCGCAACGTTATAGCGCGGATTCGTTATTGATTGATAAACCTTATGCGCGAGTGGTGATTGCTAAAAATAAAATGCTCAATTTTGCCGATATTTTAATCAATGCGGATTCAAATAAAAACACGAAACAATCTCCGAAAAAACAACCCGTTTCACCTGAGTTTTTTTTCAAACTTGATAAAGTTCAAATTTCAAATGGCGCATCATCGTTTGCAGATTTATCAATGATTTTACCTTTTTCTGCTGAAATTCGTGGTTTGGAAGGTGGCGCGTCAGGCATTTCGTCAGAACATCAATCAACGATTAGCGTGGCATTAAAAGGTAATGCTTATGACCTTTCGCCAGTGGATATTAAAGGCAAAATTCAGCCGTTCATTGGCGATTACAAAGCCGCTCTAAATTTCAAAGGAATGCCGTTGCCGTTGATGTCTGCTTATATGGCGGAATTCGCAGGTTATAAACTCGAAAAAGGCAAAATGTCGCTCGGTATGAATTACGAAGTTGAAAAAGGTGAATTAACCGCAACAAATAATTTGTTAATTGAACAATTTGAATTGGGTGAAAAAGTTGAAAATCCGCACGCTGTTGATATGCCGTTTGATTTAGCGATTGCCTTGCTCAAAGATATGAACGGCATCATTAAATTAGATGTGCCGATTACAGGCTCATTAAATGACCCACATTTTGATTTTGGGGGTGTTGTCGGTGATGCAGTTTTGAATGTTATGACGAAAGCCATCACTTCACCATTTCAAGCGATTGCCAGTTTATTAGGTACAGACGAAGATTTAAGTGCAGTGCAATTTTCAGCAGGCGAATCGATATTGTCAGAGTCACAAAAACCAAAATTAGACGGTTTAGCGAAAATTTTGCGTGAACGTGAAATTTTAAAATTAGAAATTAAAGGCACTGCATTTGAATCACAAGATTGGACATTTTTACGCGAAGAAGCCTTAGTTGATCGATTGAAAACATTGAAATCCGAAGAATTCAATCGTAAAAATGAACAAAAAATTCGTCCTGAATATGTTGAATTAGATGACACAGATTCGCAACGATTGTTAGCACAAGAATTTAAAGCAAAATTTCCGCAACTGGTGAAAAAATCATTTTTTGGTGGGTTTGAATTGGTAAAACCTGAAATGGGCGAATTTTATACCGTTGCTAAAGCTACATTGCTTGATACATTTCCCGTTGAACAAAAACGCTTAACCAAATTAGCGGCGGCTCGTGCTAGAGCGATTGCAAAATATATCGTCCAACAAGGTGGCGTGCCGAATGAACGAGTTTTTATTTTAGATACGGCAATCAATCCGCCGCGCACTGATAACGATATTGATGCGTTGCTGTATTTGAAAGTGGATTGAAATCGGAATAATTTCAGTGAAAATCATGCTGGCTTTAAATGTTTTTTGTCGATTACGTCACAATTTTAACATTTATTTTCTGGTAGAATCGTCCCTCAAATTTACTAATTTTTAGGAATAGTTATGGCTCAAGCAAGCAAGCAAGCAAGCAAGCAAGCAAGCAAGCAAGCAAGCAAGCAAGCAATAAATTATGTTGCTGTTTTAAACTGCGTCAAATTTTTCTTTCCCGATAACCCGTGAGTGCGTAAGCATGAGCGGGTTTTTTATTGTCTAAATTTTTATTTTTTTTAACCTTAGGAGTAAATCAGCATGGCAGATTCAAAAGCAACAACGACTAAAACTATTGGTGGCGGCACGTTAGTTTCAACACCTACACCAAAAACGAGTTATCGCGGCACCAACAGCGAAACCGTTAATCAATACGGTTTTGCCGCAATTAAATCCGACGGTTCAGTCGTCGCGTGGGGACAAAATGCAACTGTTCCCGATTCACTCAACGGCACCATCGATGCGGTACAAATTTATTCAAACAACAGCAATTTTGTTGCGTTGCGAAACGACGGTTCAATTATTCCATTGGGTTATCAAAACATTGAAGCTGCCACGTTAAAGCAGCTAGATGGCACAATCGATGTCACTTCGGTTTCTTCAAACAACTATTCGTTTGCCGCCATTCGTACTGATGGTTCAGTGGTCACTTGGGGAGATTCAAGTTATGGCGGTAACAGCAGTGCCGTTGCGAAACAACTCGACGGCACGATTGATGTTACGTCAATCACTTCAAGTTATGATTCATTTGCTGCCATTCGGACAGATGGTTCGGTAATAACTTGGGGGA
>JBAXMT010000121.1:0-6903 GCA_037134135.1 Methylococcaceae bacterium
GATAATGAAATGAAACTACGCAAAAATGTTTTCATATTTCCGCCTTCGTAAATTAGAAAGAGATTGAGAAATCGGTCGAGAATAAAAATTGGTCTTGTTTTGTGTTACCAAATGGACGTGAACCATCCGCTACGTCATAACGCACATTTGGACGTAAATTCAACCAAGCTGTGGGTTTCCAATTTACACCCGCTGTGACCGCGTAATAACTTGTTCCCGTATTTGTGTTGGCAAATGTTCTCGCTGGATAACCAACACGGAAACCGTTTTGATCCCTAAACCATTCGGCACGAACACCTGCTGTTAAATTGTCTTTAATGTCATACGTTAAATGTGTGTTGATGCCATACCATTGAGCATCGCCAACGGCTGTATTGTTTGCAAAACCGTGGTCATGTTGTAAAACTAAATGCGTTTTGTCGGTAATGTTGTGTTTGAAAACCGCGCTATACATTGCCCACGCCGCGCTATTGGTTTCAGATGTTTCGCTGAACGTTCCCGTTAAATTAAGCGACGTAGCTTTGCTGTTGCTTGTCCACGTTGCGCCAAGTAAGCCGCCCCAATTTCCTAGTTGTTTATCAAAACCACCGTCCCAACCACCAAATTGACTCCCCGTTAATGCGCCACCTGTCACCGCCCAATTTGCATCAACGGCATAATTTAGCAAAACGCCCGTGTGTGTAAATGGTTCGCCAAACTGCATTGTGTAAGCGTGCGTGTAGAAAAAGTTATCTGGTGCTGGAACGGTTTCATAGCCAATTGGTGTATAAAAATGACCCACTTTAATGTTCAAACCGTTACCGATTGGCGCGTAAATTTCCCCGTAGGCTTGTGGCAACGCTAAATCATAAAAACGATTCGTGGAATTTCCCAAAAGATTCAAATCCCAATGCCCAGCCAGTGCGCCATAAGATTGTGTGAAAATAGAATCTGTTCCGAACATAGCATCAAAACGCCCACCAAAATCCCAACCAGTGCCTTCAGTTGCTACAGCGCGTTGAATGAAAAGGTTTAATTGATTCAGTTGCACTTCGCTATGACGATCCCCAAATGTAACGGGTCCATTGAAACCATTATCTGAGCCAGTAGCGTTATAAGTGATGCCTGCATTTGCCCAGCCGCCAACGACGATACCGTTGTTTTTTAACAACGAGGTTTCGTTTGCATCGTAACCTGTTAAATCGGCAATCGCGCCAGCGTGAACATTCGTGACTAAACCAGCCACTAACAAACCACCCGCCACCGCTCGATTCATGCGGAATTTATGCGCTTTTTTTCTTGTTTTCATAATAAAAATCCTCTTTTGTTTAAATGTATAAATTTGAAATAGCAGATATTGTGCCAGCAATAAAAAACAACAAAAAACAATCGGTTGAGATTACCTATGTTTGATTTAAAACAAAATTCGCACCACAATGACGCAAAAGTGAATGTTTTATGTTTTATTTCAGTGCAACACTAACAAAAAACACTTCTTTTCTAACGATATTTTTTTTAGTGGCTACATTTAAAAAAAATGTTATCGTTATCGCGGTTGTGACTAAACGCACCGTTTTTTCAATAAAAAATTATTAGGAGATACATTAAATGTCTGTAGCAAACGTACTCAAATTGATTAAAGACAACGACGTAAAATTTGTTGATTTCCGTTTTTGTGATACTCGCGGCAAAGAACAACACGTTACTTTCCCAGCACATACCATTGATGAAGATACTTTTGAAGACGGCAATATGTTTGACGGTTCGTCGATTGCTGGTTGGAAACACATCAACGAATCTGACATGGTTTTAATGCCAGATCCAAGCACAGCGGTAATGGATCCTTTCTTTGATGACAACACATTAATTATTCGTTGTGACATCGTAGAACCTAAAGATATGCAAGGTTATGAACGTGACCCACGCTCTTTGGCAAAACGTGCTGAAGCCTATTTGAAATCAACAGGTATCGCGGACACCGCATTCTTTGGTCCAGAAAATGAGTTTTTCATTTTTGACGACGTGCGTTGGGGTGCAGATATGAGCGGCACTTTCTTCAAAATTGATTCTGAAGAAGCAGGTTGGAATGCTGAAAAAGTTTATGCCGATGGCAACACAGGACATCGTCCAAGTGTAAAAGGCGGTTATTTCCCTGTACCACCAGTCGATTCATTCCAAGATATGCGTTCTTCAATGTGCCAAACGTTGGAATCAATGGGTCAAGTGACTGAAGTTCATCATCACGAAGTGGCAACTGCGGGTCAATGTGAAATTGGTGTGCGTTTCAACACATTAGTCAAAAAAGCGGACGAAGTTTTAGAATTAAAATACGTTATTGCTAACATCGCTCACGCTTATGGCAAAACAGCGACTTTCATGCCAAAACCAATGGTTGGCGATAACGGTAGCGGTATGCACGTTCACCAATCGTTAGCGAAAGATGGCAAAAACTTATTCACTGGTGATTTGTACGGTGGTTTGTCTGAAACAGCGTTGTTCTACATCGGCGGTATCATCAAACACGCGAAAGCATTAAATGCTTTCACAAACGCATCAACAAACAGCTACAAACGTTTAGTTCCAGGTTTTGAAGCTCCAGTTATGTTGGCTTATTCTGCGCGTAACCGTTCAGCATCAATTCGTATTCCTTTCGTTCGTAACCCAAAAGGTCGTCGTATCGAAGTGCGTTTCCCTGATTCAACTGCAAACCCATATTTGGCGTTTTCTGCGATGTTGATGGCTGGCTTAGACGGCATTCAAAACAAAATTCATCCAGGCGAAGCAATGGATAAAGATTTGTATGACTTGCCACCAGAAGAAGAAAAAAATATCCCACAAGTTTGTCATTCTTTTGACCAAGCGTTAGATTCTTTGGATGCAGATCGTGATTTCTTGACTAAAGGCGGCGTATTTACTAATGACGTGATTGACGCTTACATTAAATTGAAAATGGAAGAAGTCACACGCTTGCGTATGAGTACACATCCTGTTGAGTACGATATGTATTACAGTTTGTAAAAAAACTTTCGTTTATAAGTTTATGTAAAAAAACGCCCCAGAAATGGGGCGTTTTTGTATGCTTTACGCGATAATGGAGCATATTATTTTTTATTAACCATGAAATACTCATGCCTTTACGCTATATTGAAAAAATTTTACGCGCCAGCGTTTATGACGTTGCCATCGAAACTCCTTTAGATTTTGCCAAAACACTTTCCCAGCGCACCCAAAACCAAATTTTTTTGAAACGCGAAGATTTACAATCGGTTTTTTCGTTTAAATTGCGTGGCGCGTACAACAAAATGGCATTACTCAGCGACACCGAAAAAAAATGCGGTGTTATTGCTGCATCAGCAGGAAATCACGCGCAAGGCGTTGCATTATCAGCGCAACGTTTAGGAATTAACGCGTTAATCGTGATGCCAACTACCACGCCCGAAATCAAAAGCCAATCAGTAAAATCAATGGGCGCAGAAATTGTTTTATTTGGCGATTCTTACAGTGAATCTTATGAACACGCTTACGAATTGGCGAAAAAATCTGGTCGTGTTTTTGTGCATCCTTATGATGACGAAGATGTGATTGCAGGACAGGGAACGGTTGCAATGGAGATTTTGCGTCAACAAACAGGAAAACTAGATGCGATTTTTGTGCCTGTGGGTGGCGGTGGATTGATTGCAGGTGTGGCGGTTTATGCAAAATTTGTACGTCCCGATATTAAAATTATTGGTGTTGAACCCGAAGATTCCGATTGTTTAAATCAAGCCTTGAAAGCAGGTGAACGGGTGGTTTTAGAACAAGTTGGTTTATTCGCAGACGGCGTAGCGGTAAAACAAATCGGCGCAGAACCGTTTGCTCTCGCTCAAAAATATGTTGATGAGATTATCACTGTTTCAACCGATGAAATTTGCGCGGCAATTAAAGATATTTTCGACGACACTCGCTCGATTGCTGAACCTGCTGGTGCATTGGCAACGGCAGGTTTAAAAAAATATGTCGAACGTGAAAATGTAAAAAATCAAACGTTGGTGGCAATTGATAGCGGCGCAAATATCAATTTTGATCGTTTACGCTACGTCGCAGAACGCGCTCAAGTTGGCGAACATCGAGAAATTTTA
This sequence comes from Methylococcaceae bacterium, assembly GCA_037134135.1. Lineage (GTDB taxonomy): Bacteria > Pseudomonadota > Gammaproteobacteria > Methylococcales > Methylomonadaceae > UBA10906. The sequence goes on from JBAXMT010000121.1 coordinate 4,098, forward strand.
TTAGCTGTCACGATTCCCGAAATCGCTGGCAGTTTTTTACGTTTTTGCCAATTATTGAACGGACGAAATATCACAGAATTCAATTATCGTTATTTTGATTCGTCAAACGCACAAGTTTTTGTTGGTATTTCCAGCAGCGGTGAAATCAAAGACCGTGCTGCAATTATTAGCGATTTAAAAACACAAGGTTTTAACGTGGTTGATATGACGGCGAATGATTTGGCAAAAGAACATATTCGTTACATGGTTGGCGGACACGCACCTTGCGAGTTAAATGAAGTAATTTACAGCGTGGAATTCCCAGAACGTCCGAGTGCGTTATTGAATTTTTTAACCGAATTGGGTGGACGCTGGAATATCAGTTTGTTTCATTATCGTAATCACGGCGCGGCATTTGGCAAAGTGTTAATCGGTTTGCAAATTGAATCCGAGCAACAAGTAAATTTTCACGCTTGTTTAAATGCGTTAGGTTTCAGCTATCACGAAGAAACGAATAATCCTGCATATCAATTATTTTCAGGCGGAAAAGCAAAATAATGTGGCGCAATGTTTTATTTGTAGTTTTGGTCATTTTATTCAATACCGCAAATGCCAATGAATACGCTGCTGAAGTGAAACACGCTGAAACTTCTTTGCAAAAAGGCGAATATATTTTAGCTGCGGATTTTGAATATCACCTCAGTCCGCAAGCAAATGAAGCGTTGCAAAATGGCGTACCGTTGTTTTGGCAAATTAAAGTTAAGCTGCAACAACAGCATGATTTTTGGTTTAATAAAACGCTGTCAAAATACGCGCTATGCTATCGTTTGCAATATCACGCGCTGTTAAATATGTATCGTGTTAAAAATGAAAACACGGGTGAAGCTCGTAACTTTTCTACCTTGACGGCAGCGTTGAATATGATGGCGACGTTGCGTGATTTACCATTGATTTTGAATGAGAATTTATCACCTAACGCACATTATTTGGTGGCAATAAAAGTGTTTTTTGAAGATGAAGAATTACCGCTACCACTACAAACTCAAATGATTGCAAACCCACAATGGCAATTATCGAGCGGTTGGACGCAGTGGAAATTTTAACTTTGTTTTGACTACAAATTAAGTTTAACGTAATGCTATTTCTCTATCCTTTGCACTTGCGTTGTGGTAAAACTCAAAGCACGTCTTGTTATCAAGTCGTTCGTAAAAGCTTTAATTGTCTATGCAATTTAATTAGTTTTTCTACACCGAACCGAGGATTTAAAGATGGCTACTACCGATCCAACATTTACCGCAACTACGCCTATCGAAGATGTAACCCCTGCAATGTTCGCTAAGTTTACCAGTGCCGATTTCTCAAAGCTGACCAACACACAAGCCGAAGGTCTAACGGCAGAACAGTTAGCTGTATTGTCCACGAAAACTGTTAGTTATCTCACAGCCAAATTAAAATATATCAATTCAGATGCACTAGCAGGCATTAACGTAAAAGCTATTCCCAGTCTTGCCGTTAAATCATTAACGACGAATCAATTGGACGCATTAACGCCAGAACAAATGGCAGCATTAACATCAGCTCAGGTCAGAGCTTTAAATTCCACTCAATTAGCGGCATTAGACGAAGATCATTTAGCCGCTTTGTCTGTGGGTAAAGGATTGCTGGGCTTAAATATCACGTTGTTGACGAGTAGTAGCATCGGGCTGTTAATGCCAAAACAGATCGCTGCGTTAACTGCCGCACAAATCACTGCGATTAGCACGAAGCAAGTCGTTGGGTTAACTGCTGATCAAGCTCCCGCCTTCACAAAAATACAAGCCACCAATTTTCCTTCTAAGTCCATCCCATCGTTGCCTACTGATGTTATTGAGAGTTTGGATAGTAAATTTATTGCCGCACTTCCAACGAAAAGTTTTGGTGCATTAACAACGGCGCAAATAACAGCACTTACCTCTGAACAAGCTACTGTCATTACATCCGCCCAAATTGGCGTGTTAACTTCTGAGAAAGTCGCTGCGTTGGATGCTGAAGATATTGCCGCTTTGAGTGTTGCTGCCATTGCAGGATTTAACGCAAAAAATATGGCAGGTTTAACGCTTTCGGAATTGACAGGAAATGGACAGCTTGCCGTATTAAGACCGTCGCAATTTTCTTATTTAAGCACGGGGCAAATAGCCGCTATTGATGAAACTGGCGCGGCATTATTGACAAAGGTAGCTATAACGGCGTTAACCTCAGCGCAAATAAGTGCTATCAATGTCGCGATATTACCCGATATTGATTCTGCTTCCATTGCGGGATTAACTTCAAAAAATATTCCTGGTTTGAGTACAGCTCAAATAGCTGCATTCACTTCTGATCAGGTCGCCGTGTTTACAGCTACTCAAGTTAAAGCATTAACGCCAGCACAAATTTCGGCATTAGAGGTTGAAGATTTCGCGGCGATGACACCTACCGCCATTGCAGCAATTAGCGCAGCGGCGATGCCTTTATTAAGTCCAACGGTATTCAATTCAATAACCGGAGAACAAATCGCGGCATTGAAATCGACACAAGCAAAAGTATTGACGAATGCTCAAATCGCGGCAATCAATGTCGATAGCGTGGGTGGATTAAAATCGACAGTTATTAAACAATGGTCTGCGGAACAAACGACAAGTTTAACAACGGCAGCCATCGAAGCCTTGAATGTCAGTGTCATTAAATATCTAAATCTCACAGGTTTTGATGCCGCCGATATTGCCGCCTTAACCGCAGATCAAGCCTTTTTCCTCAGCAATTCTCATTATGAAAACCGCTCGTGCTGTATAAAGGAAAACCGAGTGAA
>JBAXMT010000122.1:0-6900 GCA_037134135.1 Methylococcaceae bacterium
AAAAGAAGAATCGAAAAATTTTAAACAGTTTGCGATGGCTTGTTTTTTATCACCAGTTTTATTGCTTGTTGGAATTAAAGTTGTTGCTTCTGTGCAAGAATCAATAAAAAAACAAAACAATATCAGAAGGCAAGAGGCTATAGATGCTCAAGAATATAATGAACAACAAAAGAAAAAAGCAAAAGAAAAAGAAGAACAAACTAAATGGGAGGAAATAAAAAAAGAAGAACAGGCAGAAGAACAAAAACGAGAAATTGAATTATCCACACACAAAGAAATTGCAAAAAAAGTGCTAGATGAATATGCCAATGATTTTGCGAATAATAAAACAAATCGAAATTTTAACGTTTCAGAAAACTTAGTAAGGGCTGCAATCATCACAAATCTTGTTGATGCGTCCTATACTGACAGTAACCATATTTCTGGGATAGAAATAAAGGGTTCTAGTGATTTTTCAGTTGCTATTTATACCTTAAACGCTAGAGGGTCTAGTAACAGTTATAAAATTGATATGGTAGGTTTTATGAAAGGAAAAATTATTAAACCAATCAATGTTGGTCATTACGGTGGATTTTTTTACAACACAATTGGTATAAAGAACCGAATAATTGAACTTGACGGTGTGACTGTGGGAGATAATGACGGTTAGTGCTGTCCGTCCAAACCAATAAAGAAAAAATTTGAAATTTCTGAGAATGGATTTCGTGAAATTACGACAAAATAATAACTGATATTGAGCTGATGAATTAGCGGATTCACCAGATTTTTAAACCTCGTCTGTTTTAAAAATCCCCGACTTGCATTCATAGCAAATCGGGGCTTTTTCATTTAAACCGAATCCCAAGCCTTCTCCAACCTCTGCGCCGACACAGGAATCGCTGTTTTCAACTGTTGCGCGAACAACGAAACCGCAAATCGTTTTTTTGTTACAATTCAAACTTAGAAATTTTCAAATTCAGAGAGTGATTATTATGTATCGTTTAGGCTGGTTTTTTTCAGAATTTTTTGCATCAATGGGCATTCCGCTTTTAATCAAAGTTGATGTTCTTTTTGATGTTGAAGCCAACGTTTATGTTGCAACCAGCTCCGATTTGAAAGGGTTAATCGTGGAAGCCGAAACGTTAGACGAATTAGAAAAAGAAGTTAAGACTTTATTGCCTGAAATTCTTGCGTTAAACGTGCCGAGTTTGGTCAAATCAAAATCAACGTATTGTGCATTTAATCAAGCCCCGTTTGCTGTATGAATGGTTATGAAAAACTACTCAAGGAATTATTGCTCAAATACGGCTGTAAATTCCTTCGTAGCGGTAAAGGTTCGCATGAGATTTGGATTTGTCCGAATGGTGTTTCTGTTGCCGTGAACCACACTTGCAAATCACGTCACACGGCAAACAGCATTTTGAAAGATGCAGGAATTTCACACCGTTTTCAAACACTTCTCCAACCTCTGCGCCGACACAGGAATCGCCGTTTTCAACTGTTGCGCGAACAACGAAACGCTTTTGTGTTGAATCATGCCGACTTCTTCGAGCAATTTTTGATTCGCCACATAAAACGGTGCGTTGCTGTGATAATCGTGGTCAACGAGCGCACTGCGAATAAAAATCTCCCGCGCGGCTTTCGGGTCAACGTGGTCATACGGGAGTTTTCGCCCTGCTTGCAAGGTCAAACCGTGCAACAAGGTGCGCGAATAAACCATCGAACGCGCACTTTTTTCTCCCAATGCGGGTCGTAAGTGTGTGTTTTCACCAGATGCGACGCGCATTCTTCAATCCATTCGGGTTCAACTCGCGCCACGGTTCGTGCGTACACTTTGCTGGTTTCGACTTGTTCCAATTTGATAAAATTGCCTTTCATATTTAACCAAACGTAGTAAAGTGGAGTGCCAGAACTTAATGCTTCAAAATAAGGATATTTTAAAAATGACTGTAAATCGTAACAAACCTGATTTGTGGAAAGCTGACGTTGCAACATCCGTCGATTTTTATAACAACTGGTTTATGATGTTTGCTCCTAAAGCGTTTAGAGAAACTCGCATAGAAACAACCAAACAAGTTGAGATTGCTTTGCAACTAACCTCAAACTTAACAGATATTCGACCCGAAACACTAGAACAAAATCCATCTGTCCTACCAATGCTTCGCATGGCTACTTGTCCACCAATTGCTAGAGATAGACTAATCGGTCTAGCAAGCGTTTCACCAAACTTGGTTAAAAGCATGGAAATTGAAAACCGTGTGCCGCCAAAAATGCCCCATGCTCAAGTAATCGAAAATTTGCTAAAAATTGGTCACATTATCGAACGCATGGCTGACCCAGATATTCTTGTATGGAAAGAACGTGGTGACAAAGGCTCTATCGAAGAAGTTCAAAGAGCTTCAACAGTAATTGCAGACCGTCTTTGTGGCTCTGTTGCCGACCCCATCATAAGAAATGCTCAAGAAAAACGTCAACTTTTGGCAATCAAAGAATGGCTAGAAAACCGTAGTTATAGACAACTTAACCAAAATGAAGCCGATGATTTTATGTCAATGCCTAATGGTACATTTTCATTTCGGTTTAATGTTGCTGTTTTTTTAGAAGGAGGCAAACAAATCAACATCCCCGTGGATGCGGTGATAATGCCGAAAAATGCGAAACAAGGTCAAATCCCCATGCTTATAGAAGCTAAATCTGCTGGTGATTTTACTAATACAAATAAACGTCGAAAAGAAGAAGCTATAAAGATTCAACAATTAAGAAAAACGTATGGTGAAAAAGTAGCTTTTAACCTGTTTTTATGCGGCTATTTTGATTCTGGTTACTTGGGATATGAAGCATCAGAGGGAATAGATTGGGTTTGGGAACATCGCATTGATGATTTAGCAGGATTTGGACTTTAATGATTGCCATTGAAAAACAACGCCAACAAATCCAAATTTATTGCGACAATTCAAAAACATTAAAACAGCGCAATTTATTAGGGCAATACTCAACACCCGTTAAACTTGCGAACGACATTTTTACATACACTAAAGAATTATTTTCGTCGGATAATTTAATTCGTTTTCTTGATCCCGCAGCAGGTACTGGAGTTTTTTTTTCGGTATTACAAAACACATTTTCTATCGAAAAAATTAAACTCGCAGAAGGTTATGAAATCGATGAGCATTACGGCAAACCAGCTCATGATATTTGGAAAAATACCTTTGTTAGTTATAAGTTAGAAGATTTTACTAAATCTGTTGCACCCGAAAATAATTCTGAAAAATTCAATCTGTTAATTTGTAATCCACCTTACGTTAGACATCACCACATTCCAAGTATTCATAAAACTTATTTGCAAACAAAAATTTTTGATTCCATAGGAATAAAATTATCGGGTTTATCTGGAATGTATTGTTATTTCATGATGTTAGCACATTCATGGATGCAAGCGGATTGCGTGGCTGTTTGGCTTATTCCAAGTGAGTTTATGGATGTAAATTATGGACAGGCAATTAGAGAATACTTATTAAATGAAGTTACGTTGTTGAGAATACACAGATTTACGCCTAATGATGTTCAATTTGATGATGCGTTAGTTTCATCCGCAATAGTTTGGTTAAAAAATAAAAAGCCGCCTGAAAACAATAAAGTAGTATTTACATACGGCGGTACTGTAAACGCTCCGATTCATAAAAAAGAAATTTCAGCCGCAATTCTTTTGAAAGAAAAAAAATGGACGCGCTTTCCATTGCTATCAGAAAGAATTGCGAGCGATAAAGCAAAATTAAGTGATTTTTTTACGATAAAAAGGGGAATTGCAACAGGTCACAACAAGTATTTTATTTTGTCTTTGAATGAAATTTTAAAACGCGATTTACCTTTGTCTCAATTTAAACCAATTTTACCGAATCCTAAAAATTTGAATCAAAATGTAATAAATACTGATTCTGATGGAATACCTCAAATAGAAAATCCATTATTTGTATTGAATTGTGAATTGCCTTTTGATGAAGTGAAAAATTGCTATCCGAATCTTTATCAATATCTGCTGAAAGGAATTGAAGATGACGTGTCAAAGCGTTATTTGTGTGAAAAAAGAAAATTATGGTATGCACAAGAAAATAGACCAGAAAGTTTTTTTTACTGCACCTATATTGGACGTTCTGATGATGAAAAGAATAAACCATTTAGATTTGTTTTAAATTATTCAAAAGCTATTGTTTCAAATTCATATTTAATTCTTTACCCAAAAAAATTATTAGCTGACAAAATAATAAATAATCCTGAACTTTGTACATTTATATTCGATGAATTAAATAACATTACACGCGATGATATGCTCAACGAAAGTCGTGTATATGGTGGTGGTATGTATAAAATAGAGCCAAAAGAATTAGGGAATGTATGTGTTTCTGATTTGGCTGCATTGTTAGGATGAGGATGATTGAACGTACAAAAAAAGGCTGGTTTTTGTCAGCCTTCATTAGATGTTAGAATCCGACATGGTTTCTGCTCGTCACCACTAAACAAGAGCGTGTCGTGCTTGAGCGGATGTTAAATTTAAATTAAATCGGAGTACACAGTGAATTTTTTAATTTCATCAAAACCCATGAAAAAATGGGATGTTCGTTTTTGTGAATTAGCAAAATATATTTCTGGCTGGTCAAAAGACCCTAATGCTCAAGTAGGGGCTGTTCTTTTTTCAAAAAAAGGAGGTGGAATTTCTATAGGATATAACGGTTTTCCTATGGGAGTGGAAGATTCAGCAGAAAGATTAACTAATAAAGATGTTAAACTTGAGCTTGTCGTACATGCCGAAGTAAATGCTTTAATTGCCGCAGGCTCCCGTTCTGAAGGATCGACTATCTATGTTTGGGGGAAGCCTATTTGTGCAAGATGTGCCGGTCCTATCATACAAGCTGGTGTAAAAAGAGTTGTAGCATTAAAACCTGTGGATTCAGATTCAAAATGGGATGACAGCGGGAAATATGCCCACCAAATGTTTGAAGAAGCGGGAATTACAGTCGATTTCTATACCGTAACTGAGTAGAAAGTTTCAAGTGTATTTGCACTAATTTGAATTTGTTTATTTTTTAATAATCGGAGTGATGATATGAAAATATGTACAGTATGGGGCGATCTTTCATCAGATAAATCAGGTGAAAATTATCCAACGGATTTATATTGTGAAGAATGTTTTAATGCAATGAATCCTGGTGGAGAAAATTCGCAAATAGTTACCTACGAAGATGATAATGGCTCATATGGTGATGTGTGTGCAGAATGTGGAAAAACACAAGATGAAGAAAATGAGGAATTAGGTATCGTCGAAGACAATGAAGATGACGATGATTAACAGCTGATGTTACGCATGATTAAATTTTGAATTGTAGACAAACAAGAGCGAAAGTTGTCGGATTACGCGCTACGTTTCACTTTGCGCTAATCCGACCTACAGTTTATTTTGGTTTTTTTACGGAACATAAGTTAACAGGATGCTGACATCTTATTTTTATTTTGTAATTTGACATTTCAATCTTCACAGACGTAGCATTCTCCCGCTTTCAAAAGAAAGCACTGGCTTAGACATTATACGTTTAAAAATCCCAAGCCTTCTCCAACCGTTGCGCTGACACAGCAATCGCCGTTTTCAACTGTTGCGCGAACAACGACACCGCAAATTCTTCCAACATCCAACGAAACGCTTCCGTTTCAGGCGTGACGATTTCTTTTTTCAGCCGTTGCGAAACCGAATTCCAATATCGAATCTGAAAACGCGCAAGTTCATTAGCTTTTTGCGGCGTGTTATCGCGTTTGTCTAAACGGTATTGCATCGCCTTCAAATAACGCGGCAAATGTTTAAATTGAGCAAACGGAATCGTGCAAATAAAGCCTGCGTAAATCAAATAATTGACTTGTTCATCAAGACTTTTTGTCAGTGGGTCAGCCGCATTCAGGCGTTGAAAACTGGTTTTGAGTTCGCCGTAGCTTTTCATAATTTCTAATGCCAACGTTGCAATTTCAGTCGCTCGCGTCACTAACAAACTTTTGTTTTCTTTCAGACTTTGTTCAAACGCGGCTTGCGTGCGAATCGTTTTGCCTTCCACAAAAACACTGTTCAAAATCAAGGTCAACAAATCGTTTTTATACTCCGCAACGTGTTTAGATTTCAAAATCGGATGCGCTGGCAAACGGTTATAAGCCAATTCTAACGCGGCATTTTTCGGGATATTTTTCAGCGCGTAAGTACATTCTTTACGCTGTTGCAATTGAAATAACCGAATCAATCCTGCTTGATGTTGCAATTCGGCTTTCCGTTGTGTGTCAAAAATTTTCACGCCGACCGTTTCGCCTTCATCGACGAGCGCAGGATAACCAATAAACGCCTGTCCTTTTTGCATGAAACTGTATTGCTCAGGCAAATCATCAAACGCCCATTGAATGTAGCCCGTAAAATTCAACTCATCCGCCGCGATTTGGTCAAAACTTTCACCCGCTTTGGTGACGTGTTTTGCCTGTAATTTTTTCAAATCACGTCCGTAATCGAGCAATCGCCCTTCGTCATCAATCACCCGAAAATTCATTTTCAAATGGTCAATCCGTCCGTCAAAACTCCACGCATTCAGCGGAATCGCTTCGTCGGTGAGTTTGCGTAATCGATAACCGAGCCATTCTTCCAACGCGCCTTTAAAATCGGGTTCGATTTCTAAACACTTTTTCACGGTTTCAGGTACGGGGACGAAATGTTTGCGGATGTTTTTCGGCAAGGCTTTGACCAGCGCAATACATTTTTCTTCCAGCATTCCAGGCACAAGCCAATCAAACGGTGTTTGGGTAATTTGATTGAGTTGATGCACGGGAATAATCGCGGTCACGCTGTCTTCATCGTGTCCAGGTTCAAAACGGTATTGCAACGCAATCGTTAATTTGCCG
>JBAXMT010000123.1:0-6795 GCA_037134135.1 Methylococcaceae bacterium
GATTTGATTGAAGAAATTGCGCGGATTTACGGTTACAACAATTTGCCAAACAATCAAATTTTAGTGCGTTCAGCCTTGAATCAAGCAACCGAAAACGTTTTGGATTTAGACCGTGTGAAAGATTTGCTGGTTGATTTGGGTTATCAAGAAGCGATTACTTACAGTTTTGTCGATGAAAATTTGCAAAAAACGATTGCGCCCAGTGCCGAGTTTATTCGTTTGCAAAATCCAATTTCTGCCGAGTTAGCGGTAATGAGAACCACGTTGTGGGGCGGATTATTAACGGCGGCGTTGCACAATACCAATCGTCAACAAACGCGGGTTCGTTTATTTGAATCAGGTTTGCGCTTTGTGCAAAAAAACGGTGAAACCTTGCAAGAAAAAATGCTTGCAGGTTTAGCGTTAGGCAATGTTTCGGCTGAACAATGGGGCGAAAAAGAACGCGCTGTTGATTTTTACGACATGAAAGCCGATGTTGAAGCGATGTTTGAATTAACAGGTTGCAACGTGCAATTTGTCGCGGATTCAAACGAAACTTTGCATCCTGGTCAAAGCGCGAAAATTTTAACTGAAACAGGCGAAGTTGTTGGCTGGCTCGGAATGTTGCACCCGAATTTGGAACAACAACTGGGTTTTGAAACACCTGTGTTTTTGTTTGAACTGGCTCAAGACTTGCTGTTACAAAAACGCCACGCAAGTTTCAAATCCCTATCAAAATTCCCTTCCGTGCGTCGTGACTTAGCTTTGATTGTGAAAGAAGATGTGAATGCAGGTGAAATCATTGGTGCAATTCAATCTTGTAATGAAGCACTTTTACAAGAAGCGGTGATTTTTGATGTGTATCGTGGTAAGGGAGTTGAAGATGGTTTTAAAAGTGTGGCACTAAGTTTAGTGCTGCAAAATCAAGCACAAACGCTGACGGACATTGAAATTGATGCTATAGTTAGCGTGTTCCTAAAAACTTTAGCCTCAAAAACAGGCGCGAAATTGAGAGATTAAAATATGGCATTAACAAAAGCAGATTTCGCAGAAAATTTATTTAACGAATTAGGTTTAAATAAGCGTGAAGCCAAAGATATGGTGGATCTTTTTTTTGAAGAAATTAAACGTTCCTTAGATCACGGCGAACAAGTTAAATTATCAGGATTTGGTAAATTTGAATTGCGTGATAAAACGGGTCGTCCTGGACGTAATCCAAAAACAGGAAAAGAAATTCCGATTACGGCACGTCGTGTAGTGACGTTTAGATCGGGTCAAAAACTTAAAGCACGAGTAGAAGCGTATGCTGGATCCGAGTACTAACAACGAATTGCCGACCATTCCGGCAAAATGCTATTTTAGCATTGGTGAAGTAAGTGAATTATGTGGGGTCAAACCACACGTTTTGCGTTATTGGGAACAAGAATTCACCGAAATAAATCCAGTTAAACGACGCGGAAATCGTCGTTATTATCAACGCCATGATGTATTGATAATTCGACAAATTCGAGCATTACTTTATGAACAAGGCTATACGATTGGTGGTGCGAAAGCTCATTTATCAAGTGCTGATTCAAAAAATGATTCGACCATCACTAAACAACTCATTCATCAAATGATTGGTGAGTTGGAAGATATTTTAGAATTACTGCGTTAAATTCAAAATCTATAAAAAATAACAGCGATAACATTGTTTGAAACGGTGTTATCGCGTTTTTGTTTTCGCCAACATCAAAAAATTATGACCTCACGCATCGCAACCATTGAGCGAAATACGCTCGAAACTCAAATTACAATTACTATCAATTTAGAAGGCACAGGTAAAACCGATTTCCAAACGGGCGTGCCATTTTTGAATCACATGTTGGATCAAATCGCCCGCCACGGCATGATTGATATGACGATTCACGCCAAAGGTGATTTGGATATTGACGCGCATCATACCGTTGAAGATGTTGGCATCACGCTCGGTCAAGTATTTGCGAAAGCATTGGGCGATAAAAAAGGAATTTCGCGTTATGGTCACGCTTACGTTCCGCTTGATGAATCGTTGTCGCGGGTGGTCATTGATTTTTCAGGTCGTCCGAGTTTGTATTATGAGGTGATATTTAATCGCGCATTTATTGGTGATTTTGATGTCGATTTGTTGCGCGAATTCTTTCAAGGTTTTGTGAATCATGCGGGCGTGACGTTACATATTGATAATTTGAAAGGCGGCAACGCCCATCATATCGCGGAAACGGTGTTCAAAGCCTTTGGTCGTGCGGTACGAAATGCGATAACGTTTGATGAACGAATGAGCGGCATTATGCCATCAACAAAAGGAGTTTTGTAATGTCTACGGTTGCAGTGATTGATTATGGTATGGGCAATTTGCATTCGATTTCAAAAGCCTTGCAACACGTCGCAGTAAATGAAAATGTTGTCGTCACGTCAGATGCCGAAACGATTCTGACGGCTGACCGTGTGGTATTTCCAGGTGTGGGCGCAATGCGTGATTGCATGAAAGCGTTGCACGATTTGAATTTAGTCGAGGTGATTAAACAAGCCGCTGAAACAAAACCATTTTTAGGAATTTGTTTGGGAATGCAGGCGTTATTAAATGATAGTCAAGAAAACGGAAACACAGATTGCTTAAGCATTTTAGACGGTCATGTTTTGAAATTTGCCGACCCGTTGCACGATGAAAACGGCGAGATTTTGAAAGTCCCGCACATGGGTTGGAATCAAGTTAAACAACAGTCGCACCCTTTGTGGCGCGACATTCCCGATGAAAGCCGCTTTTATTTTGTTCACAGTTATTATGCCGCGCCACAAAATTCTGAAATTGTCGCTGGAACAAGTGATTATCCAAATGCGTTTGCTTGTGCATTGATGAAAAACAACGTATTTGCTGTGCAGTTTCACCCTGAAAAAAGCCAAACGGTAGGTTTGCAGTTGTTAGCGAATTTTTTAAATTGGAATGGACAAGTTTAACAATGCCAAAAATGAGTGAATATGAATTGTGGCGAAATAGCTCAATTATTAACTAAACTGCAAACCAAAACTCTTAACGAATTTACAAGGAATAAAAATGGATACCGTTACAGCATATAAATCTATTGAAGTACCGAAATCTGTTATCAGCACAAAACAAACTGATGGCAACGATTCCATCACAGGCACAGATGGTAATGACACGTTAGACGGCAGTTTAGGTAAAGATACATTAACAGGTGGAAAAGGTAATGACCTTTATATTGTTGATAATGCAGGCGATAAAATTATCGAAATGTCATTTTCTGGCATTGATACGGTGTTAAGCAAAATCAGCTACACATTAGGCAACAGTTTAGAAAATTTAGGCTTGCTTGGTTCAGCTAATATCAACGCGATTGGAAATGAATCAAATAATGCGCTTTCAGGCAATGATGGCAATAACATACTTAACGGAATGCTCGGCAACGATGCGTTAAGTGGTGGCAAAGGTAGTGATAAAATCACGGGTGGCAAAGGCGCAGATACGTTTGTATTCACCAGCCCCGACGATTCAGGCATTACCGCCAAAACTCGTGACACAATCACTGACTTTAAAACCAGCGAAGGCGATAAAATTGATTTGTCTGGCATTGATGCTGATGCGTTAAAAACGGGCGACCAAGCATTCTCTAAATTAGATATTGGTGCAAAATTCTCAGGTAAATTCACGATGACGGGTCAATTGTTTTTTGAAACATCAACACACATTCTTTATGGCAACATTGATTCAAAATCAGGGGCTGATTTTTCGATTCAACTAAACGGTGTGAGCAATTTAATTACTACTGATTTCATATTGTAAAAAAAGGAAAACGTTAAATGGTAAGTTTCGCCGACACATTTGAACAACAACAATTAAAAGATTTTGCTGAAAAAGCCTACCTCGATTATTCGATGTATGTGATTTTAGATCGTGCTTTGCCACACATTGCCGACGGTTTAAAACCTGTTCAACGCCGCATTATTTATGCGATGTCTGAACTCGGTTTAAACGCAATGGCAAAATATAAAAAGTCAGCTCGAACAGTCGGCGACGTTTTAGGTAAATATCATCCACACGGCGATTCTGCGTGTTACGAAGCGATGGTTTTAATGGCGCAACCGTTTTCTTATCGTTATCCGCTGGTCGATGGACAAGGCAATTGGGGTTCGCCCGACGATCCAAAATCGTTTGCCGCGATGCGCTATACAGAATCGCGTTTAACACCTTACGCCAATACGTTGCTCAATGAAATCGAACAAGGCACGGTCGAATGGACAGACAATTTCGATGCGTCTCTCAAAGAACCCGAACGGTTGCCAGCGCGTTTGCCGAACATTTTGCTCAATGGCACAACAGGCATTGCGGTTGGTATGGCAACGGATATTCCGCCCCATAATTTGCGCGAAATTGTTGCCGCGTGTGTACAATTATTGGATTCGCCCGAAACCGATTTAGACACCTTATTAACTTTTGTTTCTGCGCCTGATTATCCAACCGAAGCTGAAATTATTTCTAGCAAAGAAGATTTACAAAAAATTTATCGCACGGGTGGCGGTTCAGTCAAAATGCGGGCAACTTACGAATTAGAAGATGGTGTGATTATCATCACTGCCCTGCCCCATCAAGTGTCAGGTTCAAAGTTGATGGAACAAATCGCCGCGCAAATGTTGGCAAAAAAATTGCCCATGCTTGAAGATTTACGCGACGAATCTGACCATGAAAATCCATGTCGGTTGCTAATTATTCCAAAGGCAAAACGAATTAACGCCGAAGAAATCATGTCGCATTTGTTCGCCACGACAGATTTGGAAAAAAGTTATCGCGTCAACATGAATATGATTGGCTTAAACGGTCGCCCGCAGGTCAAAAATCTGCACGAAATTTTGAGCGAATGGCTCACTTTCAGAATCGAAACGGTGCGTCGTCGATTGCAACATCGGTTAAATAAAGTGTTGGCGCGGTTACATATTTTGGAAGGTTTGTTGATTGCATATTTGAGCATCGACGAAGTGATTGCGATTATTCGCACCGAAGACGAACCAAAAAAAGAACTGATTGCACGTTTTGGTTTGAGTGAAATTCAAGCTGAAGCCATTTTAGAATTGAAATTACGCCAATTGATTAAGCTCGAAGAAATCAAAATTCGTGGCGAACAAGATTCGCTTTCAAAAGAACGTGAAAAACTTGAACAAACGTTAGGTTCGGAATTATCGCTAAAAAAACTTATCAAAAAAGAACTTCAACAAGATGCCAATGTTTACGGCGATGAACGCCGTTCGCCGATTGTTTTACGTCAAGCCGCGCAAGCCTTGAACGATACTGCATTGATTTCAAATGAACCATTGACAGTGATTTTGTCACAAAAAGGTTGGATTCGTGCCGCGAAAGGTCACGATGTGGAAGTCGAAAATTTAAGTTATCGAGCAGGGGATAATTTTCAAACGGCTGTGAAAACTCGTTCGACGCAAAACGTTTATTTATTTGATTCGACGGGGCGTGTTTATAGTTCAACGACACATGATTTACCGTCAGCACGAACGCAAGGCGAACCGCTAACAGGGCGTTTTAATCCGCCAGAAAGCGCGACTTTTACGCATTTAATCGCGGGGAATTCTGACGATTTTGTTCTACTTGTGAATTCGTGGGGTTATGGTTTTAAAACACCATTGAAAGAATTAGCCAGCAAAAATAAAGCAGGGAAAAGTTTAGTAACGTTGGCAAATAACGAAACATTGTTGTCGCCATTATTAACCGCCGATGAATCGAATTTACTGGCAGTCGTGACAAATCAAGGGCGTTTATTGATTTTTCCGCTGAACGAAATTCCGACCTTGCCCAAAGGTAAAGGTAATAAACTCATTCAAATTCCGAACAATGATTTACAAAGTAACTTTGATTTTATTGTCGCCTTTACGATTTTAAAATCCGAAACGGCGTTGACGGTGATTTCTGGCAAACGCACGTTGACCTTAAAACCAAGCGATTTACAAATTTATACAGGTACTCGCGCCAAACGCGGAACACTTTTACCGCGTGGTTTTCAGCGTGTAGATGGATTGGAATGTGATGTTTAAAGTTAGCCTTTCGTTTTGTTTAATTCTGTTTTTAAACGAAATTTGTGGCGCGACGACACACGCGCCAGAAACAGAATTTTTATCTCATCATGAAATGGCTCAAAGCATCGGCACTTATACGAATGGTTGCATAAGTGGCGCGGTTGCGTTGCCGATTGAAGGCAATGGCTATCAAGTTATGCGCTTATCGCGCCAGCGTGTTTATGGGCATCCGAATCTTATTCAATTTATTCAAACTCTCGGACAAACTGTGGCAAACCAACACGCCAGTAATTTATTGATTGGTGATTTAGGACAGCATCATGGCGGACGTACTCCTAGTGGGCATCGCAGCCATCAAAATGGTTTGGATGTTGATATTTGGTTTTTGTTATCCACTGCAAATACGTTGAACAATCACGAACGTGAAACGTTAAGTGCGACTTCGATGTTGGCGAGTGCAGATAAAATTGCGTTAAAAGAATGGACTTCGGCACACGAGCAAGTTTTGCTTGCCGCTGCACAATCGCCAGATGTGGAACGAATTTTTGTTAATCCGATTATTAAGCGTGAATTGTGTAAACACTCAACACCGAATAATCGAGTGGCTTTGCACAAGATTCGCCCGTGGTGGAAACATGATGACCATTTTCATGTGCGTTTAAGTTGCCCAAAAGACAGTTTAAATTGCGAGCATCAAGAACCATTACCGCAAGGCGATGGTTGTGGCGATGATTTAGCTTGGTGGTTTTCATTTGAAGC
>JBAXMT010000124.1:0-6781 GCA_037134135.1 Methylococcaceae bacterium
TACGGACTAATCAGTATTGAGCAACAACAAAAAGAACTACGTCGATTAGAAGCCGAAGTGATTCAAGCTGAAATCGAAGTAGGCATTAAAAAACTGGCATTGCTGAAATCGAAATTGATTTTGATTGAAAGCGACATTGAAAACGACACGCAAGATTAACAGGAGAAAGCAATATGAACGCACATCAATTTGACAGTGACTGGGATTATTACGACCAGTACGAAGACGCAAGAAGTAAAAAAGAAGCTCAAGACGAATATGACGCTGATATGGCTGATTTACCAACTTGCGATGAGGATTACCAATGAAACAACCAAACAGATATTTTCGTGTCAGCGTGAAATCAGGAATGCAGCCTGAGTTAATCGTTGCTGACACGTTGGAAGATGCACAGTGTCAAGCGGATGACATCGCCCGACACGAAAAAGGCAAAGTGATTCAATTTTACGAAGTGTTCCCGCTTGAGATTCAAGGGATGCTTGAAAAGTTGAATGCGAGTTTATCGTTGCCCTCTTTTGAGCAGCAATTTAACAACATCTTTGCGGTATGACAGACGCAAAAAAGCCGCTGTAACGAGCGGCTTTCTTGTAAAAATTACTTAACAATCGAGGTGAATTATGTCACGAAAAACGAAAAAAGTAATTAAGCAGTACAAGTTATTGCATGAAAAGAACGTTGCTATCGGTTTGGCGCGTTTATCGACCCGCGATTTTATGGCGGAATCATTCGGATTATCACGCATTTTTGGAGGGCGTTATGGTTATTAAGCTGTTTCACATTTCCTTTTTGGACGGCAGTTCTGCATGGGAAGTGGCATTGAGTGAGAAAGATGTGCGAGCGATGCACCGTAATGTTAGATCCGTGTTTGAGATTTACGAGGCTGAAAATGGCAACTGAGAAAGCGTGTAAAAAATGTGGTGTTGTGAAGCCACTTGATGAATTTTCGGCGAATAACACAGGTCACACTGCTGATAGATTAAGCGTCAAATGTAAGGACTGCAACTCGAAAATACGGAACTTATCGGAACAGCGTAACTATAAAGCCTACAAACCTGCGTCGTTCGATAGTTCGCTTTATTCGGAATTTATGAAGAAATCACCGTATGAAGTATCGCAAAAAGTAGTGGCTTTGCCACGCGAACCCAAAGGCAAACCTAAAGACGGATTCGATAGTTCGCTTTATTTGTCATTTATTCGACAACCGATGACTGTTGCAAATTAACTGCTGCCTCCTAGCAACCATTCGCCCCGAATCAGCAATGAAACGGGGCATTTTTTTAAAGGAAAATCCATGACGTTATTTTTAATTTTGGCTCTGATTGCGTGCTTTGTAATTGGCTGCGCTTTCGGATTGCTTCACGCGAGTTGCTGTAGAAAAAACCGTACTGCAAAAAACTTTTTAATCCGCAAACTTGACCGCGCAATCGCGCAAAACCCTTAAACTTTTTGGAGAGATAACATGACAGACGAATTTGATTTTGATTATGAAGCACCCACAGCAAACGCTGAACCTGCTAAACCCACTCAACCTGCACCAGTTCAAACCGCTCAACAACCTGTTGTTAGCCAACAAACCCAACAAGACGTTTCAGAAATGGGCGTATTTGAAATTCCCGACTTACGGAAAGGAAAGTTAAGCATTATCCCAGTTGGCAGTCGCTACTGGACACCTGAATCGGAAGGCGAGTTTAAGTATGGGATTGTTCGCCGTTTTGAAAATCAGATTTATGAAAAAGTCGATGAACGCACGGGTGAAATTACACAAGAAACGTTACGCACACTAATTTTTGCCGAACAACGCGAAGATTTGAGCTGGGTTGTGTTTTCAAATTGCTCTAAAAAACTGGTGGGTGACTTGGAAGGTTCGGTGAAAAGCGGTGAAATTATTCCGAACAAAACAGGCGTGTTTATCAAGTATCTTGGCAAGGTCAAGAACGCCACCAACAGTTTTAAACACGATGATTTTGAGATTAGAACCATCGATTAAGCCACTAACAAGCCTGTAATTTTCGACATTACAGGCTTTTTTTTATGTTCAAAAATAGGAAAAAACCATGTTTGATTTAGAAAACACCGACGATTTAAACGGAATCGTCATGCCACGTTTTGATTTGGAACAATCGAAAAAAATTGAAACCGAAGATATTAAGGATAATTCGATTGCCGCACAAATTTCAACTGTCTTTAGCGCGTCGGGAATTAGCGCGTTGATGTCACATCCTGAAATGAATGCACTGCCAACGGCGGGACAAAACTATGTACAGCGAAAATTTGAAAATCGTAAAAACGGAACATTCAATCATTTTTCAACTAAAGCCACGGAACACGGGAATAAATTTGAACTGAAAGCGATTGACGCATTCATTGAAAAAACGGGTTTTACCGTTTTGCACACGGGTGAAAATCAGCGAACGCTAAAGTATGGCGATTCGTGCGTTGCACATCCTGACGGCTTGATTTACATGGAATTAGACAATATCAATTTTCATGAAATATCAGCAACCGTTGAAGCAAAATGCCCGTATAACCGCGAAATTCATAAATCGTATTTAGGCATTACTGACGCGCAAAGTTTGAAAGCGATTGTGCTGAATTATTACTGGCAAATCTGCTGCCAGCAATTATGCGCTGATTGTGATTTGACGTACTTTGTCAGCTTCGACCCAAAACCAGACGAAGGCGTGCCATTGTTACATTATGCAAAAATTGTTATTCCCGACGATGACATTGCATTCATGAAAAAACGGATTCAATTAGCAGAGGATTATTTGCGATTACTCGAAAACGAAGACGCAAATACCGTCGCATTCAAGCCGAGCAATGCGCCGATTATTGAAATTGCTCAATTGCCAAAAGTACAGATTGAACTCAGCGACGTGGCGATTTATCACGATGAACCCACAACGTTAATTCAAAAAATTGCACAGCAAGCGGGCAGTCTAGTTTTTGACATGACTACTGCAAAAGGGCGTGATGCGTGTCGCTCGCACGCTTCACAAATCATTAAGTGCATCAAACCTGCGCTCGATGCGTCTAAACAACTTGCTGCCGATGCTAAACGTGTCATCGACAAAGATTTAACATTCCGCAAAGAATTTGAAAAAGGCGTGCGTGAAATCGCAGACCATCATCGTCAACCCTTGACAGAATGGGAAGCCGAACAAGAACGCATTGAACGGGAACAGCGTGAAGAAATTGCACGATTAGCCGCGATTGAACAAGCTGAAATCGATTATCAAGCCGCGCATGAATTGGCGATTACTGAAAATGAATTGTTTGATTTACGGCGCGAAAAACAAGCGCGTGAACAAGCGGAACGGATTGCAGAAGGTGAGCGTCAACGAGTTTTGAATGAATCGTTAGCGGTTGAACGCGCGGTTAAAGCTGAACAAGAACGCATTGAACGGGAACAGGCAAAACAAGCGCAACTTGAACGTGAACGGACTGAAAATGAAGCCCATCGAAAAGCTGTACACAGCGAAATTTTCAGAGCGTTATGTGAAAATGGTGTTGACCGTGACGTGGCGAAAACCGTTGTTACATTGGCAATTGAGAAAAAGCTCGGTCGCTTGATGATTGCTTACTAGAGATTACTAGAGTTTGACAAAAACTATTCGGTGGGTTTAAGATTACCCCGCACTCGAAACAAACGAGTGTCGGGATTAGTCCCCCGCTGAATGCCAAATACGCTCAAAGGGCGTAAGCTCTATTTTTTTGTCCAAAATTTATATGATGGGCTTTGATTTTGAGCCACTTCGGTGGGCTGGTTTGTATTTGCACCAGTAGGACTAACTCGTGATTGAAGTCCGTCACCATAACTCTCTTACCTTTTATGGCGACGATTTACTAATTTTTTTAATAGGAATCGTTCAATATGAACACAGCAATTTTAGCCATTTCTGGCATTTCAATCAAACAAGATTCACACGGTCGTTTTTGCTTAAACGATTTACACAAAGCCGCTGGTGGTGAAGCGCGTCACAAACCAGCAAACTGGTTAAGAATCGAGCAATCAATTGAGTTAATTAAGGTTCTCGAATCTGAGAACCTTAAATTTTCACCGCTTGAAACTGTTTTAGGCAAAGGAAAGCAACAAGGCACATTCGTTGTAAAGGAATTGGTTTATGCTTACGCCACTTGGATTAGTGCAAAATTCTTTTTAACTGTCATTCGCGCTTATGATGCGATGGTTTCAAAACCTGCCTATGCCTTGCGTGACCTTCCAACTGCCACACCGAAAAGCATCACGCCAGCGATGCAACGACAAGTTCAAAAAGCGATTGCCAATTTAGTACGCTCGCAAGTTGGCACAACGTATTCGGGTTTGTATGGTCAAATCAAAGACAAATTCGGCGTGGGAACTTACAAAGACGTGCCGTTCAAACAATACGGTGAATTATGTGCCTTTTTGAACATCGAACCGATTGTGCAAACGGACATCGTTGAATCTGTACAACTGCCTGAAATTCTCGACCCGAATGAAAAAGTGGTACGAGTTTCACCAGACCAAATCATGAAAGTGGAGGATTTTATCAACAATGTTTTCAATGACCCGCAAAATTCTCACGTTATCGTTAAGCGTGACGTGATGACCTCGATTCGGACGTTGTTTAACACTTTGTTGTAATTCTTCCACCCGCCACAAGGACGTGGCACAATCTGAAAAAAACAGGAGGCGTAAATGTACGCAGAAAAACTCAAGGCGTTTAAAAACGTCGAAAACTTAGGCGGTAAAGCGTGGGAACATGGCGTAGCGATTGATGCGATAGGCAAATCAGAACTCACTAATTGCGCGATTCACTGCTTTCATTACCAACAAATGTTTGAATTGTTGTTTAAGCATTTGCTTGAAACCAAAACAGAATCAGGCGCGTTTCCACGCTCACACAAACTCAATGCGTTGCTGACTTTGTTGATAAAAGAATCGGATTTAAAAATCGATTCCAGTCCGTATTTTGAAGCATTAAGCACAATTACGATGTGCGCCGAAGCCTACCGTTATGATTATGCCTTAGACTGCAATACCTATCGGCATAGCGTTGGATTGCTTGACCCGTTGCTTGATAAGCTGGTGGAATTCGCAAGCAGCTAAAATCGTTTTACAAAAAAATCACACAACCGCGTACCAACTGGACGCGGTTTTTTTATGTCCAAAATAGGAGAAATGATGAGCAAAAGCGTAGCAATCACACCGACCGAACAGCACGCCATTCGACAAATTAAACATCTTGGGATTGCGCGGTATTTATCAATCAAAGCCAATACGGAACGAACTGACAGCGTGACCGAATTCGCACGTTATATCGACGAACAAGGTAACGTTTCAACCAATCCTGCACGTTACAACGCAGGTATTAACGCCAAAATTAAAAAATTGTTTGGGTTATCTGTTGATGAAATGAAAGACGAAACCATGCTTGATGCCATCGCGCAAATCAATGTCGATATTGCACGGGTTCACACAAACGGCATGAAAAACAAATTATCTCGCCGTGAAATCCGAAACCAAGCCCACCGTTTATGCGAATTGGGTTACGAAAATTACAAAATGAAGCAATCCATTTTAGGAGCTGAAAAATGAGTAACGACACACAACTAACATCCTTATCGACACTCGCGGTTGAAATCGACGCATTGAATGAACAGGCGAATATCTACGCTAATCAAGCTGTAATTTACGCCGCGAAAAGCGGTCAAAAATTGTTGCTTGCAAAAGCGCAATGTAATCACGGTCAGTTTAAATCTTGGCTTGATGAAAATTGCAAAATACCTTATGAAACTTCACGCAAGTACATGAGATTAGCAAAAGAACGCCCTGAACTTTTAAATTCAAATTGGGCTTTAAATCCCATTTTGCCGTCCGTCACACAAATGATTGAATTGTTATCAGCTGACGAAAAAGTGAATGAAGTCGTCACCGCAAAAATCGAAGCTGGCGAAGATGTCACCATCAAAGAAATACAACGCTTGAAAAAAGAAGCCGCTGATTTGCAAGTGCAAAACGAATCCTTGCAAAACGATTTGATGTCAAAGGTACAGCGTCTTGATGAATCCGAGGCAAAAGTACGTTTCCAAAAAATAACCGTCGATGCGATTGAAAAACAAAACGATGAATTGCGAAACCGTGACCAACAACTAATTGACGCAAAAGTCGGTGAAGAACGCGCAAAGTTAATTCTTGAAAATCAAGACGCGATTGCACAAGCAAAACGCGAGGCTGAAAACGCAAAAGGTGAACTTGAACGCTTGAAAAAAGACCAAGAAAAATCCATCAAAGACGGCGTATCGCGTGAATTACACAGCTTGCAATCTGACATCGACCAAAAGCGTTATCAGCTTGAGCAGCATGAAAAAGACGTTGAAGCCTTGAAAAAAACAAAATCCGAACTTGATGCCGAAGTCGGTTTGTTAGCGATTCACTAAGAATCAATCAAAAACATCAAAGAAAATTTGAGTTTTATCACCGCGCATTTCGACGAAGCCTTTTACACCCGCGAGATTCCAACCGAAGTGTTAAGCGATTGGCAATCTATTCATTACGCCGTTTCGCAGATAAAAAAGCAACTTGGAAGCTGGTTTGACCAAAAATCAGCCATTGAAAGTAGCGTGACTATTGATGATTTAGTTGATATTGGAACTATTTTGGAAAACGTTGAGGAGGCTTTTGTATGAGTGAAAAACCCAAAAAGAAACACAGCTGGATGGCAGGATTTGTTATTCCAAAGCGAACTACGGACGCTGAAATTTTGGAAGGTGAGCGTTCGCGCCGAATTAAATCGAT
>JBAXMT010000125.1:0-6745 GCA_037134135.1 Methylococcaceae bacterium
ATGTAAATAGATTATATTGGACACTACAAGACAATAAAAAACCCACTAAGCTAGATAACTTGCGGGATTTCGGATGTTTTTAGATGATATTGGATGCTTATATTGCGCCCCGAAGCGGAATTGAACCACTGACCTATCCCTTAGGAGGGGATCGCTCTATCCTACTGAGCTACCGAGGCGGCACAGCGATAAGTTTAACATAAAGTCAGCACAGAATTGCGCGTTAAACTGAAACGAAAGTATTTGTTTGGAAATCACTAATAACGGCACCGTCACGCCCATAACTGGTTACGTTTTCGGATTTGCCTTTGAGGATATGAAGGGTGCGTTTGTTATTTCGCGCTAACATATCAATGCTCGCGCCATTCTGCTCATTTAAATTTTTACATTCGGTACACAATTTCATCAACTGTTCCCAATTTGCTTTAATCATATCTGTCGATAAATTAGCGATTGCTGCCATTTGAAAATACGCGTTAATACCGATTTGCGAATGGGGCAATTGTTCAGCAGCTAAAATCTGCTCTAATTGTTTGTTGAACAACTCCAATTGCGTGACTAAATCGCGTTTATTGTTCGCAACCGCACTGATGAAACTCGATTGCGGTGTGCGAACAATACTGTCCGCCTCTTGATTTAGTTGCTGATAAAGTCGTTGCGTTAACTGTAACGCATTAGACATTAACTGTTCTGCAATCGGAAAGGTGTGTTCAATCATAAATTAGCTTTCGCCCCATCAATCAATATCCAAATTGAATCATTTTCGCAGCAATCCGATCAGGATTGATTTCGTAAGTGCCGCTTTCAATGGCGTGTTTAATCCGCGCCAATCGTGCCGCATCAACGTTTGATTCTGTCGATGATTCAAAACTTTTTTTAATGCCCATAACAGTGTTCGTAATAACGACGCTGTCATTTCTTACCACCGTTTTCGCTTCTGATAACACTTGCGTAAAATCACTGCCTTCGTTAACAGTTTTGTTTTTAGGTGTATTTTTATATGAGGCTGAAATTGCCCCGTTTTCAATCAATTTGATAGCCATGCCGAGCTGCTCCTAATAAGTAATCTGTATGATAGACACTCGTATCGGCATGGCAAAGAAATTCTTTAACTCAAATGACACATTTTTCCTGTATCACCTTGTTATTGCGACACACTTACCAGCCCTGAATCAATCACAGTAGCGTTAATAATGCGCCCTGAGTTCTGATTTTTAACATGAATCATTTGCCCTCGCCTGCCCTCGCTTTGAACAATTCCATTCATTTTAATCGCAACTCCTGACCTCGATGAGGTAATCAAAACGTGATCACCGCGTTTCACCAATATAGGTTCGGCAAAATCTTTAAGCATCAAAACGGTACCAACAGGCAATGATCGTATCGCTTGTTTATTTAACACCAGATCTAACTGCGTCAAATAATTACCATGTAGTTGTGACACATCTTTTCGTACTAATGCTGCGTGTTGTCCTGTCAGCGTTTCACCACTTTGTAATGGTCGCGTTGCTACCACAATTCGCTCAAATGGCGTAATCGTTGCCGGTACAAAAATCGCCCACTTTTTACCCGTATTACAACGTACGTTAATTGACGCACGCCCTGTTTTAATAGGATTTGGTGTAAAGGCTTGAATTGGTTGTGTGCATAAAGGTAAATTCAAGCGATCCATTAACGGCACTAAGTTAATTTCATACTCGGCAGTCGTATTAATATTTTGGGCAACATAACTTTTAACTGCTTCATAAATAGATTCATGTGATTGCCATTGTGGCTCGGCATGAGTTGCGTTCATTGTCATGAAAACGCTGGCAAAAATCAGCATCAATCTAATCATAATAGGTAGTCAATTTTGTTAATGTAATCGCTTTGCAATTTATAAAGCAGATTCAATGCCAGAAAATAAATTTTATGAAATAAGCGTGAATTCATTAGCCATCTTTATAAGGTGCGTAAATAAATCGACACATCAATGTTTTTATCGTCTTTTCTTCTGACAATTTCTTGACGCACACCCCACGCCGCCAATGTCAAAATAGTGGATTATCTAAAAATAAAGTCTTAACTTTAGGTATTTTTTGACGATAACCTAAGTGATTAGAATTGCCTAAAATACTAACCAACTGATTTTATTTGGTTAAATTTTACTGGCATATAGTGTGCTTTTATATTGAATACAAAAACATTTCAGGAGTCATATCATGGCAATTAGTTTTGATGCAGCATTGGGTAGTAGCCCGAAGATCTTAGCTTTGCGTGAAAAACGCGGTGAAATTTTGGCAGCAAATTTAGCCAACGCAGATACCCCAAATTACAAAGCACGAGATTTAGATTTTTCGAGCGTGTTGAAAAAGTCTATGCCTCAACCAACGATTTTGGCGCATTCTAACGCGGCACATTTTGCAACCGAAACACCTTTTCTCGGCGCACAATTAAAATATCGTAACCCCAGTCAAGTTTCACTCGATGGTAATACGGTTGAAGAACACATTGAACAAGCAAAATACGCCGAAAACTCATTGCAATATCAAGCCAGTTTGCAATGGTTAGGTGGATCATTTAATGAATTGAAATCAGCATTTACAGGACAAGCATAATGTCATCATTAAACATTTTTGATATTGCTGGTAGCGGCATGAATGCCCAACAACTACGATTGAATTTAGTTGCAAGTAACATGGCAAACGCTAACAGTGTCAGTAGTAGTGAAGGCGATGTTTACAAATCGCGCCAAGCCGTTTTTGGTGCCGAATTGAAAAACGTTATTGACGGACAAAATGCCGCAAGCAAAGTTGAAGTGCGTGGCATCGTTGAAAGCAAAGCACCTGCCGTTATGGAATATGCACCGAATCACCCGATGGCAGATAAAGATGGTTACATTTTTAAACCGAACGTAAACACAATTGAAGAAATGGCGAATATGATGTCTGCATCACGTTCATATCAAAACAACATCGAAGTCTTGAACACCGCAAAACAAATGATGTTACAAACATTGAGAATGGGACAATAAGGGGGAGTTATGGCAGTAGCAGCAACAACAGATCAATATACTAATTTAACAAAAACAACGATTGATACTGCAGCCGCTTCAGCAGCAGCCGCAAAGAAAAAAACGTCGCTTGGTCAAGATCAATTTTTAAAATTAATGACCACACAAATGACGCATCAGGATCCAAATAATCCGATGCAAAACGGCGAATTTTTGTCACAAATGGCGCAATTCGGTACGGTTTCGGGGATTCAAGATTTACAAAAATCCTTTGCATCGTTTGCCAGTTCAATCAATTCTGATCAAGCCTTGCAAGCGGCAAGTTTGGTTGGTCGTGATGTAACCGTGACAAGTAATCAAGGCGTTTTAGCTTCGGGTGGCGATATAAGTGGCACTGTGAATCTCAAAAGCAGTACACCGAATTTACAAGTTACTGTCGTCAATGCGTCAACGGGTGAATTGGTTAAAACGTTGGAACTTGGTAATCAAAGCGCGGGCAGTATTCCATTTTCGTGGGATGGCACGAATACCGCTGGAACATTATCAAGTCCTGGCACTTACAAAATTGCGGCTTCTGCGCCAATCGATGGTAAAAATACCGCTTTCACGACCGACATTAACTCGCGTGTGGGTAGTGTCGTGATGGCGAACAGCACAAGTGGCATGAAAGTAAATCTCGCCGATGGTAGCAGCGTAGATTTTGCACAAGTTAAACAAATTCTTTAATTCTTTCTTAATTCGAGGCAACACTCATGGGTTTTTCAACAGCATTAAGCGGATTAAAAGCCGCATCAACAACATTGTCAGTCACTGGCAATAACATTTCAAACTCACAAACCGCAGGTTTTAAAGAATCTCGCGCTCAGTTTGGTGACGTTTATGTCAGCAGCTTGGGTTCAGTGGGTAAAGCCGCCGTCGGTACTGGCGTTAAAGTCAGTTCTGTTGCTCAACAATTTACACAAGGCAATATTGAACCGACAGGAAATTCTTTGGATTTAGCATTGAGTGGCGAAGGTTTTTTTGCGATGGGTGATTTGGTTGATCCAATCATTCCAGACAAACCATTAGAAGCAACTTCATTTACTCGCAACGGCGCATTTCACTTAAATAACAAAGGTAACGTTGTTGATGATAGCGGACGTTATTTATTGGCATTCAAACCAACAGGCACAACCGTTGCTGAAGGTTTCGACGTGGGTGTTAAATTGCCATTGAAAGTGAATACCGATCAAGGTGCGCCAACAGCAACCACAGATATTGGTATGAATGTTAACCTAAATGGTTCGGCAAAAGCAGCTGTTACGCCGTTTTCCTTTACTACACCAGGTACAGCACCTTATATTCCTGATCCAAAAACTTATACACATACGACTTCCATCACGACTTACGACGCATTAGGTAATGCACACATTGCGTCAACGTATTTTTGTAAAACAGAAGTGCCGAATGAATGGAATGCGTATACATTCATTGATGGAAGAAGTTTACAACCAGGTGTCCAAGAAGACGTTTATGCCACTCCCCCAGTTCCTGCTTCAGGAGCCGTTGCGTTACCAGAAGGTACAATTACAAGCACGCCATCAAAAATTCTTTTTGATGACAAAGGTAATCTATTAAAAGTTTCTTCTGTTTCATCAAACGGTGATACAGCTAGATCTGCAGCAGCACTTGCGAAGCTAAAATACGACGTTGCAACTGCAAAAGTAGCAACGAATTTAACAGTTGTAACTCAGTCGCAGGATAATGTAACAAATGCAGCTACACAATTAAAGGCAGCTGTAGATCAAGCGGTTGCAACTCGCGAAAGAGCACTTATTGATGCTAAAGCAGTTGTACCAGCAATAGATGCAACAATTCAACAAACTGAATACGACGATGCCGTAATTGCCCAAAGTGCTGTAGATGCTTTATTCGCCGTAGATAATGGCTTTACGCCTAGCAAAATGACAAGTGCATTTTATCAGTATCCGGAACCAATCACGACACTGAGTAGTGCAGATATAACCATCGTCGATGGTACGAAGTATGATTCTGCAGCCCTAAAAACTGCTATAGATGCTGCCGTTATAACATTAGGTACAACTGCAGTAAACCAAGCTAGAGATAGTTTGAATTCTGCCAATATAGCTTTAGATGCAGCATCTAAAACAACCATAGCAGCGGTAGATAATGCTGAAAACTTAAAAGTAAAATACGGTTCAACGGTAGCAGATGTTACAACAGCCGAGTTACAGGAAGCCGCTGATATTGCCGCCGCATCTGCTGCGGGTAAACCAATTATTAGTACACCAATTACTAAAATCGATTTTGGTACAATCGACATTTCTGCAATCAATTCTGGCTTGAAAGTTGCGAACATGACTTTTAGTATTGACTTGGCTAATTCAACCCAATTTTCAACACCGTTTACCGTAAATGATTTAAAACAAGATGGTTTACCTGTTGGTAATTTGACAGGGGTTGACGTTGATAAACACGGTGTTGTATTTGCAAAATACAGCAACGGTTATTCAAAACCATTGGGTCAAGTGGCGTTAGCACGTTTCCCAAGTAACCAAGATTTGGCAAAAGTCGGCGCAACAACTTGGTTAGCAACGTCAGATTCTGGCAATCCAATTTATGGTGCGGGTGGCGATAACAATTTCGGCACGATTCAATCATCAGCGATTGAAAACTCAAACGTAGATTTGTCTGCACAATTGGTGAAATTGATTGTCGCGCAACAAGCGTATCAAGCAAACTCTCAAACCATTACGACTGAAAAAAGTTTGGTTGATACCATTTTGAGAATTTAGTTTTTTAAGTTTCTCGTGGGCGTGAATTTATCACGCCCACAATTCAATATGTGAACAGGAGAATTTTATGGATCGCAGTCTTTATATCGCTACAAGTGGCGCGACACAAACAATGCTCGCACAAACAGCTAACGCCAATAATTTGGCAAACGCTCAAACCACAGGTTTTAAATCCGATTTACAACAATTTCGTAGTATGCCTGTTTTTGGTGATGGTTACGCGACACGGGTTTATGCTCAAACTGAAAAACCTGGAACTGATTTTTCTCAAGGTAATTTTCAAACAACAGATAACCCGTTAGATTTGGCGATTAACGGTGAAGGTTTTTTTGCGGTGCGCGACAGTCAAGGCAAAGAAGCCTATACGCGAGCGGGTGATTTTAAAATGACACCTGACGGTGCATTGTTTACCGCTTCGGGCTTGCCTGTTTTGAATGTTAGTGGTCAACCGATTAACATTCCACCTGCTCAAAAATTGACGATTAGCGAAGATGGTTCAATCAACATTATTCCGTTTGGTGTAACAACGAATGCAACCACTACAGTCGATCAACTTAAATTGATTAAACCTGATTCTAAAAACATTGAAAAACGAACAGACGGCTTGGTTTATATCAAAGACGGCACAGCACAAAATGACAATACCAGCGTTCAAGTGTCACAAGGCGTTGTGGAAGGTAGTAACGTCAACGCGATTGGTGCAATGGTTGATATGATTGAATTGGCGCGTAATTTTGAAATGCAATCCAATGTGATGAAAAACGTCAAAGAAAATTCTGCTGCCAGTGCAAAATTACTGCAAATGTAATTTCCGTGGCATAGATACTGCTGTTAAATAAACAAAATAACGATTTTTTAAGGAAATTATCATGACAGAACGTGCATTATGGGTTGCCAAAACTGGGCTTGATGCCCAGCAAACCCGCATGGCGGTTATCGCCAACAACTTGGCAAACGT
>JBAXMT010000126.1:0-6692 GCA_037134135.1 Methylococcaceae bacterium
TTCATGTTGCAATTCTTTTAATTCGTCAATGGTAGACATTTTTAAATCCTTTTTTTGCAATGATTTTTGAACTGCGTTTTTTTGAAATCTGGTGTTAAAAATTACAAAATTGAATGTTTTTGTTGGTGTGTGGTTAGGTGCATGGTTTTAACTCAAACGTCGTTTAAGTTGATTTAAAAATAAATGAAATTTGAATAAATAGGTTCGGTTTTGCAACGCTAATTTTCCCGTCCATGCCGTACCACGTTGCAAATAATGTCGCGCAAACGTTTTTGTACTAATGCGCCATTTATTCAAAAAAATCCGTGAGCCATTAGCTTTAAAGGTTAACTTTTCTGTCGATTTTGACATAAAATGATAGACGCGACTTTTACCCACGCCTTTGAAATCTCGCACGCCAACTTGCCACAATTTCATAATGAAATCAGGGTCAGAATACATACCAGGCGAAAACTCGATACTGTAACCGCCCACCATATCCCACAACAACGTCGGTACAACACACGGCGGCCAGGTCGAACCTTGCCAATCGGCTTTTTCAGTCACCTTGAAATTGGCTAACAACGCGACTTCGTCAAAATTATCAGGATGTGAGCCAAAATCAAGCGGTGCAATAGCACACAAATTTCCCGTGTCACGCGGCTCAATCATCGTTGCCGATAAGAAAAAAAACGGGGAATCTTGCTTTTTAATTTCTTCATACAACCAATAATCCCAATCGGGGCAGGCGTACATATCATCATTGAAATAAACCAAGTATTCCGTTGTCGCCAATGTTCGCGCCACATTCATGGCGTAACAAATTCCAATGTTGGTTTCGGAATAACTGAAATCTAAATCAGCTTGTTCGAGCCATTCGCGCGAACCGTCGTTACCTTCGTTTAAGTGAACAATAATTTGGTGTTGAGCATGCGAATTTTTTTGCAGACTTTTGATGCAGGTTTTCAAGAAGATTAAATTGTTCCAACTCGGAATCACAATTGAAAATAGCGCATTTTCAATTGGATTTTTACTTCGGTGGATTGAAATCGTAGGTGTATTTGTTAGGAAAGATGTAATCATAAAATTTTTTGAAAATTACTTTTGATAGGGATTAGATTTAAATTGAGTTTGTAATTCCCAAAGTTTTAGATATTTGTAATAAGTTGTTTCACTGCTGTAAATTGCTAGCATTAAACCGTGAGAACCATCTAAAAAACCACGTCGAAAAACATAAGTTCGCCAAAATGTCCAAGCGCCTTTTAACACAGCTTTTGAAACTGATGATTTAACGCCTTTTTCAAAAAGCAGTTTTGCGCCAAGCGTTGAGTAAGAATCCATCTTGCGTAATACTTCGGCTAAATCTTTGTAAGAATCATGCAAAATCGGTGAATTTAATTTACTAATTTTGTCGTTCACAATCACGATTTCATGAACTATGGCATCTGAAAACCTACCTAAATCACGACGAAATAAACGCAAAATGTAATCGGGATACCAACCGCCATGCTTGATAAGTTTCCCGCAATAATTTGAAAGTCGCGGCAATAAAAAAGCGTCGTGCTGATTTTGGTTAATCGCTTGTTCAATTTCATAGCGCAGTTCAGGCGTAATAATTTCATCAGCATCAATCGACAACACCCAATCGCCCGTCGCTTTGTTTAAAGCACGTTGTTTTTGAATGCCAAAACCTTGCCAATCCGTTTCAAAAACGTGTTGCGTAAATTGACGACAAATCGAAACGGTTTCGTCAGAACTGCCCGAATCCAAAATAATAATTTCATCTGCCCATTTCACGGATTCCAAGCATTTTGCAATGTGAAATTCTTCGTTTTTAGTAATGATAATGACGGAAAGCACTAATGAATACCTACATTACTTTATCGAATGAGTAGGCGGATTTTAGCTGTTCAAGCTGGGAATAAATATCATCTAAATCACATTCTTTTTCAAAAACAACAAATGTATGTTTATTCAGTAAATTTTGCGGGTTGATATTTATTTTTAGCTGCTCCCCAAAAACTTGCTTTTTAGCTAACAGTGGAATATCGGGATGTTTTTTTAAATTTCTGAAATAACAAACATAAGAACGAATAACAATTAACGGGTATAAAAATGGGAATAACGCTAACGAACCTTTACTTAATCGCACATAACGAATTGTATCTATTTTCAGACCTGACAATTTTGCTAATGTGCGTAACTTTTGCAGACCAATCAAAAAGATATGCCCATGATAAATTTCAGAAGTTATATTTTTATCTAACATCCAAATGTCACATAACTCATTAGGTGGCATACTTTTACCCGTTTCATTTTCGAATATCAGGTAGTTCAATTTTGCTGCTAAATTTGAATAACTTGGAACTGTAATTAGTAATTTTCCGCCAACTTTCAAAATACGATTAAATTCTTTGAGAGCTTTGAGCTGGTCGCTAAAATGCTCCATTCCTTCTTGGCAAATTACCCAATCTGCATAATTGGCATCAGCTGGTATCCCGTCCATAATATCTGCGCGTTGGCAGACCAGATTTTTTACCATGAAATACTCAGGAAACAAGTCATAAGCCTCAACATCTGCACCAAGTTCAAGCAATACTTCGGTTGTCGAGCCACTTCCAGCAGGCATATCAATTACTTTTTTACCATTTAGCTCGGATTTAATGCTTTCCAAGAACGTTTTGACATGAAATTTAATACTTTTTGAATCGGTTATACGTTCATCAATCATTTACTTTCCTTAATTATTATTTTACGAGACGATAATGCTTTTTACTTAAATCTACTGAAAACCACTTTTCAATTTTACGAACTAAATGATGTTTTATTTCCCGTATCGATAATGTGTAAGCGGGATTGAATTTAAACTTAGCCTCGGCATTGAGACTGAGCCATTTTTGTACAATTTGAGGATGAGTGCCATTAAATTTTCGCAATGTTTCAGCGTCAATATTGCCATAATCAAATTTAACTGGTTCGTGCGCCCAGTACTTACTAACTTGATTAAGTTTTTGCTGCATATAATCCGAACGACGTACATAACCATAGTGATAAATACTTGCGTCAATCAGCTTTGCATTTGGCATTCGACCTTTCTTGTGTTGATTCATAATTACCCAAAACAAACCATCTGGCGCGTAACTTCTAATCGAATTCCGAATCATGCGAGCTTCGGTTTTATACCAAGCGGGAGAATCTAAATAAGTATTTACGTCACCATAAAAATGAAAATACTTAAACGCAATCGCTTCCACGCGCTTGTCATCATGATAATTTTTGACAGTTTCTTTGATTTTTTCTAAATCATCTTCGTGTAAAACTTCATCGCCTTCCAAATAAAAAGCCCAATCACCAACGCATGAATACTGAGCAATCATTTTTTGTTGAGCATAAACAAAACCACGCTCGCTCATTTTCTCATTCCAAATGGTTTCAATGATGCGAATTTTTGGCTCGTTTAAGGCTTGAATCAGTTCGAGTGTGTTATCTGAGCTTTGACCCACTGCAATCACAAATTCTTCCACAATTGGAAGCAGTGATTTAATTGATTCAATGAATGGATAACCTAATTCAACGCCGTTGCGTATGAATGTAAAACCGCTAATTGTTGGAAAAGTCATAATTATAAAAAGTTTAGTGTGACATTAAATCGCGGTAATCATTTACCATCGACTCACCCCATTTTTCGGTGATTGAAATTAAATTATCTGCATCCACAAAAGGCGGATATTTTTGTTTTGCAGTTAAGCGAATGTAATGATGCACGAATGAATCAAGGCAAATATGAACAGGTTTTATATCGCCAAATTTTTGAGCGCGTTCAAGTGTACGAAAATATAAATCAAAATCCGCGCCTTGTTGTTGCTCGTCCCACAAGCCAATTTTATCAATCGCGTCACGCTTAATTACGACAGTATTCCCCACAAATCCTTGTCGAATTTTTTTTTCAAATTTTTTATAACGTTGCTCACAAAATAATATCCAACTTGGATACATCAATTTATGCGCGAGTGATAACCAAATTTTTGATTGCCCAAAAAGTGAAATAATCAATTTTGCTTTATTCCAACGGCGGCGCAATTTTTTTGTTTCTACTTTATTTTCAAGCTCTTCTACACCACAGGCGGTTGCAACATCTAAATTATTTTTTATCATATTGTCGATTAGGTGCTTATCCCAATCTGGCGAAACGATAATATCGTTATTCAAAAATGCCAACCAGTGATATTGAGCAATTTCGATTCCTCGATTTTGACAATAAGGATAAGAATAATTTGCTCCGTTACGAATGACTTTTACACCGACAGATTCAAAAAATTCTGCGCTTCCATCATCCGAACCATTGTCGATGATAATCAATTCAAATTTATGATGTGTATATTTAACCAAATTCTCCCAGTACAACTCATTCATATCCCTTTGATTGTAGACAGCTGTGATAATACTTAACAAAACATCCTCCTTTTCAAAGTTAAACCTTGCCAGTCATTTGCATAAACAACAGAAAAATAGAAACCAATTGAACTAATCCAACGCCCACGCCAACGGTCAACATGGTGCGTGATAATTCTGCTTTTGCGTCTGAAATATCACGCTTTAAATCGGCTCTTACCAACTCAATTCGTAATTCTGTTTCTTTAATTCGAGCGTCTAAATCTTTGTTCGTCGTTATATCGTCAAGGCGATAATCACGCCGAACTTGTTCAATGATTGCGGCATTGGATTCTTGAATGGCTTTGTTAAAGGCTTGTGCGATGGAATCCGCTTGTTTGTCTGGAACGCCCGCATCTACGAGCGAATGAGTAAAAGCAAAAGCGTCAAAAGGGATTGCACTCATTGGGAAGCCTGACGTTGATTTTGTTGCTTCCTAAAAACTTCTTTAGGTCTTCCCACCTTTGCATTCATGTTCAATCCTTTGGCTTTTCAGTTTGTAAAATAGAGTCAAATTATCTGTTTTTATTGAATCAGGGTCAACTTATCGAAATGTAAAAAATTATTCACATTCCAGCGCATCAACCCTTTGAAAGCCACGCGGCAACGCCAAACCGCGTTTGGCACGAGTTCCAATATAAGGTACCAAATCGGTCACTTTCAACGTCAAAAAGCGTTTACCCGCCACAATTCTTAACGCGCAATCGGGTTTTAACACGGTAAACGCCTTCACAAAATCGGTTCCCGCTTGTAAATCATTCGCTGGAATTAGCATCAATTTATTGCCTTTTCCTTTCGGCAACGTCGGCATTTCATTCATCGGAAAAATTAACAAACGCCCCTGTTCCGTGACAACTGCCAACAAATTCGATTCGTCTGCGGTCAATAATGGCGGCAACAGTTTTTCATCATTCGCCAGCGTCACCAATGTTTTCCCCGCTTTATTTTTACTCGCCAATTCTTTGAGCTGCGTTTTAAAACCGTAACCCCAATGATTCACCAAAATGACAAAATCGTCCGAATTTCCCGCGATTAAATGCGTAAATGTCGCGCCTTCTGGCGGATTAAAACGCCCCGTCAACGGTTCGCCTTGCGTTCGCGCAGACGGTAAATCATGCGTCGTCGAACTGTAAACCCGTCCCGTCGAATCAAATAAATAAACGGGCTGTGTGGAACGAGTTTTCACCGCCGTTTGAAAACCATCCCCCGCGCGATAACTCAACTTTTCGACTTCCACATCGTGACCTTTCGCCGCCCGAATCCAACCTTTTTGCGACAAAATTACCGTCAACGGTTCATTTGAAATCAACGCCGATTCATTCAACGCTTGCGCGGCTTGACGCGAAACAATCGGCGAACGACGTTCGTCACCGTAAACATTGGCATCTTGTTGTAATTCTTTTTTGATGAGTTTTTTCAGCAACGTTTCAGAACCCAACGTTTTTTCCAGTCCGTCGCGTTCTTTTGCCAACGAATCTTGTTCGCCGCGAATTTTAATTTCTTCGAGTTTAATCAATTGGCGCAATTTCAATTCTAAAATCGCTTCTGCCTGAATTTCACTCAATCCAAAACGTTCAATTAACACGAATTTTGGCGCGTCTTCGGTGCGAATAATCGCAATCACTTCGTCAATACTCAAATACGCAATCAACAAACCTTCCAAAATATGCAGCCGCGACAACACTTTATTCAACCGATGTTGCAACCGACGGCGCACGGTTTCGATTCGGAACGCCAGCCATTCGCTCAAAATTTCGTGCAGATTTTTGACTTGTGGACGACCGTCTAAACCAATCATATTCATATTGACGCGATAACTTTTTTCCAAATCGGTCGTGGCGAACAAATGTGACATGATTTCTTCGGCGTTAATGCGTTTCGATTTAGGAATAATCAGCAATC
Source organism: Methylococcaceae bacterium (assembly GCA_037134135.1). GTDB lineage: Bacteria > Pseudomonadota > Gammaproteobacteria > Methylococcales > Methylomonadaceae > UBA10906. Next base: position 6,313 of record JBAXMT010000126.1, read on the forward strand.
GGCACGGATTTTCGTGATCCGATTCGTCGCGCAAATCGTCGAGCATCGGCAATTTTTTCGCCAACATTTGCGCGGCAATTTGTTCCATCAATTTCGAGCCAGAAACTTGGTGCGGCAACGCGGTGATAATAATCACGCCGTCTTCCAATTCGTAAGTCGCCCGCATTTTGACCGAACCGCCGCCCGTGCGATAAATTTTCTGCAAGTCTTCGCGACTGCTGATAATTTCAGCTTCGGTGGAATAATCGGGCGCAGAAACAAACGTTAATAATGTGTCTAAATTCGTGTCGGGCGCGTCGAGTAATTGCACGCACGCACTGACAATTTCGCGCAAATTATGCGGTGGAATATCCGTTGCCATACCGACCGCAATGCCCGTC
>JBAXMT010000127.1:0-6613 GCA_037134135.1 Methylococcaceae bacterium
TTAAGTTATTCGGCTTTTGAAGCAAACACGCGAGCAATTCAATCATGAAATTAAAAAACGCCCTTATGGTGCAATGATAACCCCTAAAAGTTGGCGCACTGCATTTGCAGTTTATATTCAACCAAAAGTTTTAAGTATGATTGCGTTAGGATTTTCAGCGGGTCTTCCGTATTTGCTGATTTTTTCAACGCTGTCTGCATGGTTGCGTGATGAAGGAATTGAACGCTCGGTCATTGGTTTTTTCAGTTGGGTTAGCGCAACGTATTCAATCAAAATTTTGTGGTCGCCGATTGTTGATAAAGTGCGCTTGCCAATTCTTCATCGACTTTTAGGACAACGCCGTAGTTGGATGTTGCTTGCACAATTTGGAATTATTAGCGGATTGTGCGGCATGGCGAGTGTCAATACACAGACACAACTTTCAACGATTGCGGCTTGTGCGATACTGGTGGCATTTTGTTCGGCGACGCAAGATGTCAGTATTGATGCGTTTCGGATTGAATCGACTATCACGGAATATCAAGGCGCGATGGCGGCAATGTATGTGTTGGGTTATCGACTTGCATTATTAGTCGCGGGTGCAGGTTCATTTTATATTGCTGAATTTTTCGATTGGCACACAGCCTATTTTGTTATGGCAGCAGCCATGAGTTTTGGGCTAGTAACAACACTTTGTTTGAAATCCCCTCCCCTCGAAAATGTCGTTCAAACGCTATCAAAATCCACATTTTTAAACCAAGTTCGTGATGCCATTATTAACCCATTCACTGAATTTTTTACGCGACAAGGACGAATTGGTTGGCTGATTTTGTTGCTGATTGCGATTTATAAAATGAGCGATGTCACGATGGGGGTGATGGCAAATCCGTTTTATTTGGATTTAGGTTTTAATAAAAAAGATATTGCAGAAATTAGCAAAATTTTTGGTTTTTTTATGACCATTACAGGAGCGGCTTTAGGCGGCGTTTTTGTGGTGAGATATGGCGTGATGCGTCCCTTGTTAGTCGGCGCGATTGCTTCGGCCAGCACCAATTTACTTTTTGCAGCATTGGCAAATACCAAACCTGATTTAGTTTTACTGGCAGGTGTAATTAGTGCAGATAATTTAAGTGGTGGATTTGCAACCGCTGTTTTTATTGCTTACTTATCAGGATTAGCTCGAAGTGGTTACACCGCTACGCAATATGCGTTATTCAGTTCGTTGATGACGTTTCCCGCACAATTACTCGGTGGTTTTTCTGGAATCATTGTTGACCGTTTTGGTTACATTAACTTTTTCATTTATGCGTCACTAATTGGATTGCCAGCGATTTTTTTAGTTTGTTGGTTTTGGCGACGCGAACATCTTTCAGAACTTACAACGCAGGCAGTTGAAGAATAAAACCCGCGCCCACTTTACGACTGGTATCGACCCAAATCGCGCCACCGTGTTCTTCAATAATTTTTTTCACAATCGCTAAACCTAAGCCTGTTCCTTTTACTTTTGTGGTGACGTAAGGCTCAAAAATCTGTTCGATTTGTTCATCTTTAATTCCTACTCCGTCATCGTGCAAACCGATTTCGATAAAATCAATGTCGTTTTTTTGCACCCGATGAACATCAATATCAATCTGCCCGTGACCATCAATTGCTTCTAACGCGTTTTTAATTAAATTGTGCAAAACTTGTCGAATACTCACAGGATCACCATGAATAATTAACATCTCATTTTCATAACGTACATTAAAACGCACGCCAGATTTCAAAACGTAAAGCGATAAAACTTCTTGAATCAATGCGGATAAATCAATGTTCACAGCCTGTTTTTTAGACGGTTTTGCATATTCAGAAAAGTCATCAACCATTTCTTTCATTGCTTCAACTTGCTGAACAATCGTGCGTGTCGAACGCTGTAACATATCGGCATCAGCCGCTTCTAATTTGTCTGCGAGTTTATGTTGTAAACGCTCTGCTGACAGTTTAATTGGCGTAAGTGGATTTTTAATTTCATGTGCTAATCGTCTGGCGACTTCACCCCACGCGGCATTTTTTTGAGCTTGAATTAAATCTGTCACGTCATCGAAAACCACCACCGCGCCAACTTTTCGTCCATCTTGTGAAAATAATGGTGTGCCACGACATAACAATTCTTGTCGTCCATTTGAACCTAAAAATGCTAATCGTTGTTGCCAAATATCGTCTGCTTGCTCTAAAAATCGTTGAATCGCTTTTAACGGTTCAGCCAATTCTTCATAATCTTGCGCGAGTTTTAACAGTGTTTCACCTACAAATTGTGGCGCAGAAACATGAAAGATTTTAAAAGCCGCTTGATTTGCGGTGCGAATTTTATGATTCGCATCAAAACTCATCACACCAGCTGTTAAATTTGCCAAAATCGTTTCTAAATAAGCGCGTTGATTTTCAACTTCAAAACTCGCCATGCGTGTTTCTTGACTGGCTCGCGCAATGCGTTGTGTCATTTCGTTAAATGATTCGACCAAAAAACCCAAATCATCTTGCGCCATAACAGGTAATTGTTGATCATATTTCCCCGAAGCCACAGCTTGTGTACCTTTCACAAGCTCTTTTACAGGCGCGACAATGGTACGAATGCTGATAAATGCAATCCAAATCGCCGCCAACAAACTCATCAATAAAACCAATGATAACGCCAACGAAAAAGTCATTTTTAGCGAATCGCGCAAAAAATTCATTTCTTGATAACGCACAAAAGCAAATTCTACCGAATCCGCTAAATCTGCAATCCGAACAGGTACGGGATATAACGCTTGTAAATAATGAGGGTCTTTGGATTTTACTTTTAAGATGATGCGAATCATTAGCTGATCATCTCGCACAGGCGCAAGTGCTGCAAATTCGCCATTTTGACGTAATTGCAACCAAGTATGTTCGTCAGGCAAACTCGGCAAAATATCACTTGGATTCGCGCTACTGGAAGCAATAATTCTGTCTTGACGCGAAAATAACGTCATTTCTGCCGCGCCTGAAAGCCCTCGAAAATTTTCCATTTCTAATGAAACTTGCGATTCGGGAAGTTCTGAAATTTTATCAACCAGTTGTTGTGTTTGCGCTTTATTCCAGCGAATTCGTTGATCGAGTGAGGCTTGACTGAGTTCGAGCGCGTCTTCCATCGCTCTATCCATTTCGACATTAAACCAACTGTCGATGCCTTGATGCAAAAATTGCATTGAAAAATAAAACACGATTCCAGCAGGCGCAAGCGAAAGGACAACAAACAATGAAACCATGCGAATTGTTAGGCGAGAACCTGCTTCGCGGCGTTTGAGTTGGCGAGTAAGAGAATATAAATTTGCTCCCACCAATCCCAACAACACTACCATTCCCACGCCATTGACGAGCAACAACCACGAATACATAGAATTCAACGCCGACGATTCTTGGGTTGCGCTGCTCATCAGTTGTAACGAGAGCAAAATCAAACCACATAAAATGGCGATGGATAAACCAGCTGGGAGTTTTATTTTTAGAAAGCGCATTTATTAGTGTTTTATTTGGGATAACAAATTGGTTTCTACTTCATAACGGGTATCAAAAAATGGCTGAAATTCAATGCCAAAAAATACAGTGACAATGTTATGATTTAAAAATCAAAGAAAACAAATTAAATCATATTTAACATGGGTAACTAAATGAAATTGTCGCGTCACACACAATCGGGTTTTACATTATTAGAATTGCTTGTTGTTTTGGGAATTATTGCGATGTTAGCAGGAATCGTCGGACCACAAGTTATGAAGCATTTGGGTGAATCTAAAACCAAAGCCGCGAAAGTACAAGTTGAAGATTTTTCAGCCGCACTCGATATGTACAAATTAGACATGGGGAAATATCCAACTTCTGATCAAGGTTTGCAAGCGTTAATCGAAGCTCCCGAAGGTTCAAAACGCTGGAATGGTCCTTACTTGAGAAAAGCCAAAACGCCCGTTGATCCGTGGCAAAACGAATACCACTACGCTTCACCAGGCACACACGGTAAATTTGATTTATTCACTTACGGCGCAGACGATAAAGAAGGCGGTGAAGGCGAAGATCAAGACATTAACAACTGGGAATAAATGCGCTCTAACGCAGGTTTTACATTGCTTGAACTGATTGTTGTTTTAGCAATTGTGTCGTTAGGTTATGCGGCGGTTGGCGTGAATTTTTCTGCTGGCAATGATGCTATGGAATTAAAAGCCGCCGCCCGTGATTTGTCTTCTGGTTTACGTTACATTCGTTCTCAAGCAATGTTATCCCACGAAACAGCCACGCTTGATTTCAATCTTAATCACAACAGTTATTCACTGACAGGTCAAAATAAAATTTACACTATCCCCGAAAATATCGATGTAACTGTCAACACGGCAAAAGACGAATTACATGATGGCATCGCACATTTACGTTTTTCCCCCGATGGTTCATCAATTGGCGGGCGAATCACTTTAGAAAAAAAATCTCACATTCAAGAAATCAACATCAACTGGCTCACTGGTCATGTCACACTGGCGGAATAATCAACGCGGTTTTTCGTTGTTAGAAATGCTGATTGCATTTTCAATTCTGGCGGTGTCATTAGGAATTTTGTTGAAGATTTTTTCAACAGGAATTACCACCGCGCAAGTTGCTGACAATTACACAATGGCTGCACAAATTGCCAATAATTTAATCGCTAAAACGGGTGTGGAAACGCCTCTTAAAATCAGCGAAGAACTTGGCATTGAAAACGATTTTTATCATTGGCGTGTGCGTGTAAATCCACAAACGTTTGTGTCACCAGAATTAGATTTACGCGCTTTGCCTGTTGAGTTATTTAACGTGAATGTGTTGGTTTGGTGGGGCGACGACGATAAAACCGATGACCGTGTTTTAGAATTAAATACGATGAAATTGGCGGCGAAAAATGAATAAAAATGCAGGTTTTACGCTGATTGAAGTTTTAATTGCTATGACGATGTTGAGTTTAATGGTGGTTTTACTTTTTAGCAGTTTAACGATTGGTGCGAAAAGTTGGGAACAAGGCGAAAAGAAAATCGCTGATGTGAATGAAATCGCTGTTGTGCAACAATTTTTTAATCATCATCTTGCTCACGCTACGCCACAATGGAACGATTTTGATCCTGAAAAAGACCGTGTATTTTCATTTCAAGGTAAAAAAAAATCACTGCAATTTGTTGCCGCTTTTCCTGCCAGTGCAGAACGGGCTGGTTTGCAATTATTTAATTTAGAACTCCAAGAAAAAAATAAAAAACGTTTTGTAAACATATCGCTCACGCCATTTTTTCCATTATCCGAAGGTGAAGAATGGTTTCAAGATGACATTGAATTAGTCCGAAATGTACAGAATTTTGAATTGTCTTATTTTGGTTTGAATGACGAAACAGGCGAATTAGTTTGGCAAAACGAATGGCTAAACAAAGAGCAACAACCACGTTTGGTCAAAATTTTATTAGAATTCGATGATGGACGTTATTTACCTGAAATGATTGTTGCGCTTAATGTCGATAGTAGTTACAGCAACGCGGATTTAGAAAGCGTTCCCGTCGAAGATGTCACGGATACAACACAATGAAACAACGCGGCGTTGCACTGATTTTAGTGTTGTGGGTGTTGAGTATTTTGATGCTGATGGCGGGCAGTTTTACCAAAACGATGCGTCGAGAATCCGCAGGTGTAATGACACACAAGGCGAATGCCGAAGCGAATGCACAAACGCAAGCAGGAATTGCTTTGGCGCAAGCGATGATGTTGCAGGAAGACGAAACGAAACGGTGGCGCGTTGATGGCAGCATTTATGAAATCGAAACCGAAAATGCAACAATGCGAATTCGGATTTTTTCTGAAACAGGAAAAATTGATATTAACAGTGCAACCTCGACGTTATTGCACCAAGTTTTATTACACGCGCCACTCGAAACACAAGCGCAAATTGAGTTAGAAAATGCGATTTTAGATTGGCGTGACGATGATGAAATAACACGTCCTTTTGGAGCAGAAAAAACAGAATATAAAGCCGAAAAATTAAATTATGCGCCACGAAATAAACCGTTTCGTTCGTTGGAAGAATTGCAAATGGTGCGTGGTTTGAATGCGGATGTTTTTGCGTGGATGCAGCCTATTTTTACGGTTTATGCGGCGGGGCAAACCGAAGTGGATTTTAATTTAGCAAGCCGCGATGTACTAAATGTATTGCCTGAAATTGATGTAAATTTATTGGATGCGTATTTTTTAGCGCGTCAGCAAGCGATTTTGAATCATGCGTCGATGCCAAAATTACCTCGCATTGAAAATGCGACGCAAGCGATGTCGCAAGATATTGAAAGCACAACCGAAGCCGAAGTTGTTCCTGATATTTCTGTTGTTACTGTTATCGTTGAAGCTATTTTAGACAACGACGCACAAGCTGCTGTACAAGTCGTCATGGAAAAAATAGACGGCGCAAACAATTTACCTTTCCAAATTTTAACGCAACAAAATCACATCGAAACACCGTCACTTTTTGCCGAAACCATGAATTCATTTGTAGTGGCGCGTTATGTTGAACAAAATCCAATGCGTTAATTTTTCAAAATGGCACAACCTGTTCGTCCGTGTGTTTTATAATCACATTTCCTTA
>JBAXMT010000128.1:0-6577 GCA_037134135.1 Methylococcaceae bacterium
GAACCGCAAACCCTGTGTGATAATAAACGCAGTAAATCACTCCCTTTTTCAACGAATAAATGAGGATTCAAATGGACGAAAATAAGAAAAAAGCCTTAGCCGCCGCGCTGATGCAAATCGAAAAACAACACGGCAAAGGTTCCGTGATGAAAATGGGCGACGTGGATATTTCAAAAGATATTGAAGTCGTTTCGACAGGTTCGTTGAGTTTAGATATTGCGCTCGGTTGCGGCGGTTTGCCACGCGGTCGAATCATTGAAATTTATGGTCCTGAGTCGTCGGGCAAAACGACATTAACGTTACAAGTGATTGCCGAAGTCCAAAAACTCGGTGGCACAGCGGCGTTTATCGATGCGGAACACGCTTTGGATATTAACTACGCGGGAAAATTGGGCGTTGATATTGCGAATTTATACGTTTCACAACCTGACACAGGCGAGCAAGCGTTAGAAATTACCGATTCGTTAGTGCGTTCGGGCGCGATTGATATTGTCGTTGTCGATTCGGTTGCCGCATTGACACCAAAAGCTGAAATTGAAGGCGATATGGGCGATTCGCACATGGGTTTGCAAGCGCGTTTGATGTCGCAAGCGTTGCGTAAATTGACCGCCAACATTAAACGTTCCAACACGATGGTGATTTTCATCAATCAAATTCGCATGAAAATCGGCGTGATGTTTGGTTCACCTGAAACGACAACGGGTGGTAATGCGTTGAAATTTTATGCGTCTGTGCGTTTAGATATTCGTCGCATTGGTGCAGTGAAAAAAGGGGACGATATTATCGGCAACGAAACCCGCGTAAAGGTCGTCAAAAACAAAGTCGCGCCACCCTTTAAACAAGCAGAATTTGAAATTTTGTACGGCGAAGGAATTTCCTTTGTCGGCGAATTGGTTGATTTAGGCGTGAATTTTGGTTTTGTGCAGAAAGCAGGTTCTTGGTACAGCTACGGCACGGAGAAAATCGGTCAAGGCAAAGACAACGCTAAAATTTTCTTCAAAGAAAATCCCGCGAAAGCCAAAGAACTCGAAACCAAAATCCGCGATGAAGCCTTCAAAAAACCGTTGCTTGCAGTGAAAGAATTTGAACCCACCGACGACGAATTAGACGTTGACGAACCACTCTAAAAATCTGCTGTGAATTCCGTTGCTCACGACATTAAAAACAACTGTTTGCGCTTGTTAGCGCGTCGTGAGCATTCGCAAAAAGAATTACTCACAAAATTGATACAAAAAGGTTTTGAACGTGCCGACATTCAATCTGTTATCGATGATTTATCTGCTAATAACTGGCAAAGTGACGCGCGTTTTGCCGAAAATTACGCCCGTTCAAGATTGCGAAAAGGCTATGGTGCAACGGCAATTCGCTATGAGCTTAGTCAAAAAGGCATAGATGTTGCAAATACCAATTTAAATGACGTTTTGCTGACGGTGGCGGATAATTGGCTCGATTTATTAACGCAAACGTATTGTAAAAAATACGGCGAAATCGAACCAATTACTCGCAAAGACTGGGCAAAACGCTGTCAGTTTTTATTACGGCGTGGTTTTTCAAGTTCGCAAATTCAACAATTTGGCTCGAAATTACGTTTTATTTATTCCTAACAATTATTTTTTAAACTCCTGAATTCTTATGAAATACATGACTAGCGCAGAAGTACGCTCTGCTTTTTTAGATTTTTTTAAACAACACGGACATTCTGTTGAGCCTTCAAGTCCTTTAATTCCTAACAATGACCCGACGTTGCTTTTTGTGAATGCGGGAATGGTGCAATTTAAAGATTTGTTTTTAGGACGCGAACAACGCGAATTTGTCAGAGCTGCAACCAGTCAACGTTGCGTGCGTGCTGGCGGAAAACATAACGATTTAGAAAACGTCGGTTACACCGCGCGACATCATACGTTTTTTGAAATGCTTGGCAATTTTAGTTTTGGCGATTATTTCAAAAAAGAAGCGATTCATTTTGCATGGGAATTTTTAGTGAATGTGCTGGAAATTCCGAAAGAAAAATTGCGGGTGACAGTGTTTGACGAAGACGACGAAGCCGCCAACATTTGGATTCAAGAAATCGGCGTATCGCCTGAGCGTTTATCACGCATTGGCGCGAAAGATAATTTTTGGTCAATGGGCGACACAGGACCTTGTGGACCTTGTAGCGAAATTTTTTATGATCACGGCGAAGACATTTTCGGTGGACCTCCAGGCACACCAGATGAAGACGGCGACCGTTATATCGAAATTTGGAACTTAGTTTTCATGCAATACGACCGCAGTGCGGACGGCACATTAACCCCATTACCAAAACCCTCCGTTGATACGGGCATGGGGTTAGAGCGAATTTCGGCGGTGATGCAAAATGTCCATAACAATTACGACATCGACTTGTTTCAAAACATTGTCAAAGCGGCGGCGAAATTAGCGAATATGACCGATTTAACCAATAGCTCATTGCGCGTGATTGCGGATCACATTCGTTCATGCGCGTTTATGGTCGTCGATGGCGTGATGCCGTCAAACGAAGGGCGCGGTTATGTGTTGCGCCGCATTATTCGTCGTGCGATTCGTCACGGTTATCGGTTGGGCATTAACGATATTTTCTTTTACAAATTAGTCGCGCCACTTGCCCAAGAAATGGGCGATGCCTTCCCCGAATTACGCAAAGAACTCGAACAAGTTGAAAAAGTCTTAGAGCGCGAAGAAAAACGTTTTGCTGAAACGCTTGGTCAAGGCATGAAAATTTTGGAAGCGTGTGTGGCAAAAATGGCAGGTACGGTCATTGAAGGCGAAACCGTTTTCCAACTTTATGACACTTACGGTTTCCCAGTTGATTTAACAGCCGATTTTGCGCGTGAGCATAATTTAACCGTCGATTACGACGGTTTTGAAAAAGCAATGGAAGCGCAACGTGATAGAGCGCGTTCTGCGAGCTATTTCGGTGCGGATGCTCACAAAAATATCGAACTCGATTCGCAAACGGATTTTACGGGTTATGACAAACTCGATGATGCCGCGCAAATCGTGGCGTTATTCAAAGGCGGCGACGCGGTTGAGCAATTGAATGCTGGCGAAGAAGGCGTAATTGTTTTAGACAAAACGCCGTTTTATGGTGAATCAGGCGGTCAAATTGGTGATTGCGGCACGATTAGCACAACCGATGCGATTTTTGACGTTGCCGACACCCAAAAACAAGCAGGCAGTTTATTTTTGCACCAAGGCAAAGTCAGTGCTGGCGCGTTTAAAGTCGGACAAAATGTGGTTGCTGCCGTTGATATGGCAAAACGCAAAGCCACTGAATTAAACCATTCAGCGACGCATTTGTTACACGCTGCATTGCGTCAAACTTTAGGTGAACATGTCGCGCAAAAAGGTTCGCTAGTGAATACCGAACGGTTACGTTTTGACTTTTCACATTTTGAACCCTTAACCGCTGACGAAATCGCCACAATGGAACGTTTGGTGAATGAACAAATCCGTTTGAATAATGCCGTTTCAGCGCAAATCATGGCAAAAGATGATGCCGTCAAAGCAGGTGCAATGGCTTTATTCGGTGAAAAATATGGCGCAGAAGTGCGCGTGTTAAAAATCGGCGAATTCTCCACTGAATTATGCGGCGGCACACACGTTGCGCGAGCTGGCGATATTGGTTGTTTCAAAATTATCAGCGAAAACGGCGTGGCGGCTGGCGTGCGACGCATTGAAGCGGTCACAGGCGCAAACTGTTTAGCGTGGTTCGCGCAACGTGAAAGCGCGTTGGTGCAAATCGCCGATTTAGTCAAAGGCACACCCGATAAAGCGGTCGAAAAAGTGGAACAACTCGTTGAACGTGCGCGTGGTTTGGAAAAACAATTGGAGCGTTTGAATTCAAAATTGGCGAGTGCGACAGGTGATGAATTGATGGCGAAAGCGGTCGAAATCAACGGCGTGAAAGTATTGGCGACAACGGTTGAAAATGTCGATGCTAAAATCTTGCGTGAAATCGTCGAGCAATTGAAAAACAAATTACATAACGCGGTTGTTGTTTTAGCGGCTGTTGAAGGCGAAAAAGTCAGCGTGGTTGCAGGTGTTTCAAAAGACCAAACCGCAAAAGTCAAAGCAGGCGAATTGGCGAATTTTGTTGCTGCAAAAATTGGTGGAAAAGGTGGCGGCAAACCTGATTTAGCGCAAGCTGGCGGGAATAATCCTGCGGCATTGGCGGGGGCTTTGGTTGAAGTTGGTGAATTGGTGCGTGGGTTGTTGCGTTAGTAGTTAAATCAATTTTGGAGATAAAAATGAAACCAAGTTTTTGGAAGTTGTCACAGGGAACACAGTATTTTACATACGCCAATATAATCGAATCGATTGCGACGGGGCTTGTTTATGTGCATAAGGACACACCAGCTAAAGGTACGTCTAACACGACCCAAGTAGAGGATTTTATCTACGCCCCCATTGGAGATTACTTTTATTTAACTCATGGAAATCAAGGAATTTACCTGATTGGGCAATTTTCTGGTGCAGCAAATTTATTTTCTAAGTACGGCGATGGTTGGCTAGAAAGACCTTTCAAGTTTATTTTTGCATCTGTTACAGGTAAAAGTTATTCAGGTGAACACAAATGGTGGTCGCCTAATGACCACTCAACTTTTACGAGAGTAAATGATGCAGATCTTGGTTTATTTGAGCAAGAAATTCTCAAGCCACATTTTGGACTTAATCTTGAAAAATTTGGCATTCAGTTGAAATAATCCACGAGATTGATTTCTGCTTTTGAAGGAGGAAATGATGCGACAACAAATCGAATTTGAAGCAATGCCTTTTCAACATACGGTTCGTATTCCTGATTACATTCCAGACGGTGTTTCTGTGCGAGTGATTTTGTCTTTTGACGATGCCGTAGCGAGTAAAAAACCGCGTGAAAATTGGAAAGCCTCAATTGAAACGATGATTGCAACGCACGGGCAAGAAGTTTTAGACAGTGATTGGCTTGAGGCGAGTTTCACCGACGAATTTGAAGGCTGATTATTATTTATGTTGAGAGGTTGAATCGAATGTTACAAAGTTATGCCGCAATTTATAAACACGGTCATTTGGAATGGCTTGACGATGCACCGACACAAGAGAATGTGCATGTGATTGTAACGTTTGTTCAGCCTTCTAAAAAAAGACCGCTAACTCAAGCGCAACAGATTTTACAACGCGCTTGGGGTTGTGTTGAAAATCCACGCACAATTGAAAGTATTGATGACGATATTGCTCAAATGCGTGGTGAGTGGGATGAGCGCGAAAATGGTTTTTGATACGAATATCCTCATCTATTATTTAAATAGACAATTACCTGAATCCGTCAAAATGCACGTTGATCAAAGTATTTTATCTGGCGATTGCTTGATGTCGATTATTACCAAAATTGAAGTTTTAGGCTGGCAAGGTCACACAAATGAATCGTTGATTTCTGCCCGTGCGCTTTTGTCATTGATTGAAGAAATAGAGCTGAATCAAGCCATTGCTGAATGTTGTATTCAATTACGCAACACTTACAAAATAAAATTACCCGATGCGATTATCGCGGCGACCGCATTAGTGCAAAAGCAAACGTTGATGACTCGAAATGAAGACGATTTTGTTAAAATTGTCGGCTTGGAAGTTTTTAATCCTTTTGCATTGATTCATTGAAAAATCATGAAATTATCCGCGAGATTGATTTCTGCTTTTGAAGGAGGTTGAGAAATAGTCATTGCGCTTTTAACCATAAAACGAAATAATTTGTTGAAATTTTCAACAACTTTTAGGAGCTATTTTTATGGGTACCGTTAATTACAGCGTTCCAGATGAGATTAAAGAGGCGTTCAACATTGCTTATGAAGGGCAAAATAAAAGTGCCGTGATTGCTGAATTGATGCAAGAAGCTATCGAACGAGCGGATAAAAAACTTCGGCATCGAGAAGCCATCGCTAACATTTTGGCGCGTCGTGCCACAGCAAAACCTGTAACAGAAGAACAAATTCGAGCTGCTCGCGAAGAAGGACGTTCATGAATCGCTATGTAATTGATGCGAGTGTCGCGATTAAATGGTTCGTTCCCCGTGCTGAAGAAGATAATTTGGAACAGGCAATGGCTATTCTTGATTTGCTTTCACAAGGAAAAATTGTTTGTTATCAACCGTCTCATTTCATCACAGAGGTGATTGCTGTTTTAAGTCGCTTATGTCCTGAAAAAGCGTCTGATGATTTAATTGATTTATTGAACATGGATTTTCACACAGTCGAAAGCACAAAAATTTATGTCACGGCGTGTGAGTTATCGATTCAATTAAATCATCATACTTTTGACACGCTTTATCACGCGGTTGCACTCAAAACGCTAGATACAACGCTTATTACTGCTGACGAAGCGTATTATCGCAAAGCAAAAAATCTGGATGCAATTATGCTTTTGCAGGATTTCATTGAGTTTGAATAATGGAGTCGATTTTAAATTCGCCAATGTTGAAAACCTCACACAAAACTAAAAATGACTGAATCACAAAAAAAAATCACCCCACCACGCTGGTTATTGGCAGAATTAACGTATGCCTGTCCGCTGCAATGCCCGTATTGCT
>JBAXMT010000129.1:0-6537 GCA_037134135.1 Methylococcaceae bacterium
TTTAACGTGGCGTAACAACCGCTGACGACTAATTTTGCGGTCGGATTTTCGCGGTAAATGCGACGAATAAGCTGGCGCGATTTTCGTGCTGCATCTTGTGTGACCGCGCAGGAATTTATAACGACTAATTGCGCGGCGGTAATGTCACGAGTAATGGCGTGACCTTGCGCTTGAAAGGCTTGCGCCCATGTTTCTAATTCAGCTTCGTTTAAACGACAGCCCAATGTTTTTAAATGAATTTGCATTTTTGATTGATGGTTTGGCTCGGAATGGACGCTAGTTTAACCGAAAGTGTGTGAGCTTGCCGATTGTGAGAGGTTTTCAATCGCGTACAATAGCGGCATTTCACATTGACCTTCACACAGATTATTTCATGAGCGATTTCCGAACATTTTTTCAAAATTCGTCGAGTTTTTACGGCAGCAACGCCAGTTTTATTGAAGATCTTTACGAGCGTTTTTTAGAGAATCCCGAATCTATTGAACCTAGTTGGCAAGCACAATTTCGAGAATTGCATCAAGCGGCAGATTATGAAATTCCACACAGTCCAATTGTGACGCGGTTTGCACAACTCGCTCAAAAATCACAAGGTCGATTGGCAAAATTACAGGGTTTCACCGAAGAAAGCGTTAAAAAACAATCTGCGGTGGCGCGTTTAATCAATCATTATCGGGTGCGTGGTCATCAAATCGCGCGAAATAATCCACTGAGTCAACCCGAAATAATTCCGCCAGATTTGAATCCAAGTTATTACGGATTATCGGCGTTGGATATGGATACGCTGTTTGATAGTGGAACGCTGCACACGAATCAATATCTGCCATTGCGCGACATTATTACCAATTTAGAAGATATTTATTGTGGCAGTATCGGTGTGGAATTTATGCACATTGTAGATACGCCGATGCGTCGTTGGATTATCAATCGTTTAGAAGCACAAGATTTAAAATTTATTACTCAAACGCTGCCAACAGAAAAAAAACAGGAAATACTTAAACAACTTATTGCAGCTGAAGGCATCGAAACCCATTTGCACGCAAAATTTGTGGGTCAAAAACGCTTTTCACTCGAAGGTGGTGAATCGTTAATTCCAATTTTAGATGAGTTAATTCAAGGTTTGGGAACGAAAGGAGCAAAAGAAATTGTCATTGGCATGGCGCATCGTGGACGGCTTAATGTTTTAGTCAATATCTTTGGCAAAAATCCAAATGTGTTATTCAGTGAATTTGCGGGTACGTCAGCACTTTCAACGGGGGCAAGTAGTGGCGACGTGAAATATCACATGGGTTTTTCATCTGATGTTGAAACGTCTGGCGGCAGCGTGCATATTACGTTGGCGTTTAATCCGTCACATTTAGAAATTATCAATCCTGTAGTTGAAGGCTCAGTGCGGGCGCGTCAAGATAGAGCAGGCAAAAACGGCATTAACCAAGTCATTCCCGTTTTGATTCATGGCGATGCGGCGTTTTCAGGGCAGGGCATTATTATGGAAACGCTGAATATGTCACAAACTCGTGCTTTTTACACGGGCGGAACAGTGCATATTGTCATCAATAATCAAATTGGATTTACCACGAGTAATCCATTAGATGCGCGTTCAACATTGTATTGCACCGATGTTGCTCGAATGATTCAGGCTCCTGTTTTTCATGTAAATAGCGACAATCCAGAGGCGGTTTTGTTTGTGACACAATTAGCGTTAGATTTTCGTATGACGTTTAATCGAGATGTGGTTATTGATTTAATTTGTTATCGTCGCTTAGGGCATAACGAAGCGGATGAACCTGCAATGACACAACCGTTAATGTATAAAAAAATTCGCCAACGACAATCCACGCCACAACTTTATGCTCAAAAACTGATTTTTGAAGGCGTTACGAATGATGTCACCGTTAAAAACTGGATTGACGATTATCAACGGCGTTTGGTATCGGGTGAGATTGTGTCGCGCCCTGTTTCTCATGTGAAATACTCTTACAGCGCACAATGGTTGCCATTTTTAGATACACATTGGACAACACCATGTGAAACGTCTGTGAAATTAGATACGTTGCGTTATTGTTCGCAGCGATTATTGCAGTTGCCTGCGACATTTGAATTACATCCGCGTGTCGCAAAAGTAATGGAAATTCGTGCTGAAATGATAGCGGGTAATGCGCCATTAGATTGGGGATTTGCAGAAAATATGGCGTATGCCACCTTACTTTTAGAAAAATACAATGTACGCTTGATTGGTCAAGATGTCGGGCGCGGAACATTTGTTCATCGTCATGCAGTGCTACATAATCAACGAGAAAATCAAAGTTATACGCCACTGAAATACTTACACAAGGAACAAGGAAACGCGCAGATTTATGATTCGTTGTTGTCGGAAGCGGGCGTATTGGGTTTTGAATATGGTTACAGCACGACAATGCCGAATACGTTAGTGATTTGGGAAGCGCAATTTGGTGATTTTGCGAATGGCGCACAAGTTTTGATTGATCAATTTATCAGTTCGGGTGAAACGAAATGGGGGCGAATGTGTGGGCTGGTAATGTTATTACCGCATGGTTTTGAAGGGCAGGGACCAGAACATTCCTCAGCCCGTTTGGAGCGTTATTTGCAACTTTGTGCGGAACAAAATATCCAAGTTTGTAATCCCACCACGCCCGCGCAAATTTTTCATTTGTTACGTCGTCAAATGGTTCGCCATTATCGAAAACCGTTAATTATCATGAGTCCCAAAAGTTTGTTGCGTCATAAATTGGCAGTTTCAACGTTAGATGAATTAACAAATGGGCAATTTCATCCCATTTTAGGTGAATGTGAATTGGATGAATCAAAAATTACGCGGTTAGTTTTTTGTGCTGGAAAAGTCTATTACGATTTATTGGAAACGCGCCGTGAAATGAACTTAGAACACGTTGCGATTGCGCGAATTGAGCAGTTGTATCCATTTCCAGAAGAATTATTTAAGGTCGAGGTGGCGCGTTATCCAAACTTAAAAGAATTTATTTGGTGCCAAGAAGAACCCAAAAATCAAGGCGCGTGGTACAACTCGAATCATCATTTTGAGGAAAATTTACCCGAACACATTTCTGTCATTTATGCAGGACGTGAAGCATCTGCGGCTCCAGCGGTGGGAAATTTTCGAGTACATTTGGAGCAACAAAAAGCAGTGGTTCAAGCGGCATTATTTTAAATGTTTTCTGCATAAAATCGTTCTGAAATTAGCACGATAAGTTGTCGTGCTAATTTTGATTTATCCGTCATTTCCAGTGTTTTTTGTCCATCTTGCCAAAAAACGTCAAGCGCATTTTCATCATGTTCAAAACCGCCTTCATCACGCCCCACCCAATTTGCCGCAATCATATTTAATTTTTTTCGGGTTAATTTATCACGCGCATAACGTTCAAGTTCATGGGTTTCAGCAGCAAAGCCAACAGTGAATGGTGGATTTTTTGAAGCAGCTACATTTGCCAAAATATCGGGATTTTTTTGGAAAGTAAGTGTGATTTGTTCTGCATTCTTTTTGATTTTTGCATCACCGTAAACAATAGGACGATAATCAGCTACGGCGGCAGCACCAATAAAAATATCGCAGCTTTCAACATTTTCAAAGACAGCGGCGTGCATCTTTTCAGCCGTTTCGACTTGAATAAATTTACAATTTTTGGGTGTTGAAAGTTGCGTTACACCTGAAATTAACGTCACATTCGCCCCCGCTTTTTGTGCGGCAATCGCCAACGCATAACCCATTTTCCCTGAACTTCTATTCGTTAAATAACGCACGGGGTCTAACGGTTCCCGCGTTGCACCTGCCGTGATTATCACATTTAAATTTGCCAAAATTTGAGGCGTTGAAAAATGCGAAATCATTTTATGACAAATCGTTTCTGGTTCAGCCATTCGCCCAACGCCAATTTCACCACAGGCTTGCTCACCCGATTCGGGCGCGATTAAATTTACGCCATGTGTTTGCAAGATTTTTAGATTCGCTTGTGTTGCAGGATGATTCCACATGACGTGATTCATAGCTGGCGCAACATAAACAGGGCAGGTGGCAGCCAAATAAAGTGTCGAAACCAAATCATCTGCCAAACCATGTGCCATTTTTGCGAGCGTGTTTGCCGTAGCAGGTGCAACGACAAACACATCTGCCCAACGCGCGAGTTCAATGTGTCCCATTGCATTTTCGGCTTCGGTATCAAGCAATTCGGAATATACGGAATGACCTGATAAGGCTTGAAAAGATAACGGTTGCACAAATTCTGTCGCCGATTTCGTCATGATAACGCGAACGTCCGCGCCTTGTTTCTTCAACAAGCGCGTGAGTTCGAGAGCTTTGTAAGCCGCAATTCCACCTGTGACGGCGAGGAGAATTTTTTTTTGTAAAAGCATTTAGCGAGTTAATCGAATTTCAGCTTCACGGTATTTTTTCGCACATTGTTCGGCTACGTCAGCAGGTAATTCAGGTGCTGGCGCGGTTTTATTCCAATCTAATGTCTCCAAATAATCACGCACATATTGTTTATCGAAACTAGGGGGATTTGTGCCGATTTTATATTCATCTGCTGACCAAAAACGTGACGAATCGGGCGTTAAAACTTCATCAATCAAATGCAACTTGCCTTCGTGGTCAATGCCAAACTCAAATTTCGTATCGGCGATAATAATGCCGCGCTGCTTTGCATAAACAGATGCTTCGTTATAAAGTTTCAAACTCACGTCACGCACCTTTTCAGCCATGACGCGACCTAATAAAGCTACGATTTGTTCAAACGATACATTTTCATCGTGATCACCCACTGCCGCTTTCGTTGATGGCGTAAAAATGGGTTCCGCTAATTTTTCAGCTTGTTGCAAGCCTGCAGGTAAAGGAATACCACAAACTTGCCCCGAAACTTGATAATCTTTCCAACCTGAACCAATTAAATATCCGCGTACAATCGCTTCAACAGGTAACGGTGTGAATTTTTTTACGACAATCGCACGACCTTCAACGTGTTTGTATTCGGAAGTGTCGGTCAAAATATCTTCCAACGGAATGTGCGTTAAATGGTTGGGAATAATGTCACGCAATTTATTAAACCAAAAATTTGAAACGGTTGTTAAAACACGTCCTTTGTCTGGAATTGGATTGGGCAAAATCACGTCAAATGCTGAAAGTCTGTCGGTGGTAACAATCAGCATATATTGGCTATCAATTTCGTAAATATCGCGTACTTTTCCGCGTGCAAGCAATTTTAACGATGGTAAATTTGATTCGTATAAAGCAGTTAATGTAGTCATGGTTTTGTTCTCAAAAATTATAATTTCAACATGATTTGATTATTCTCAACGCTGATTTGTTGCAATGTCGGGTCAGATTCATGAATGACTAATAAGTTAATTCCCATTTCAAAAAAGCGATAACCTAAGTTACCAACAAATTGCTGTAATGCAATTTTGTCCGATTTAATCATTTCAATTAGCATAATCGGTTTGCAACGCTTTAATGTTTCAGTGGAACCTTTTAAAACTTCAACTTCCATACCTTCAATATCAAGTTTAAAAAAATCTAAACGATTTAAATTTAATGAATCAATGCTAACCATCGGAATTTTTCGCATCAATTTTTCGTCGTAAGAAATTTTTTGTCCAATAAATTCATTTTTTGTGTTTTCACGAATTTCTAAACTACCAAAACTCGACGGTTGAAAATAATTCGGTTGTGGAATGGCAAGTTCTCCACAAATTTCACCTAATGCAGAAAGTTTTACGCGAGCATTTAAACAATTGTTAATCGCAACATTTCCAGCTAAAGCATAAAACACAACTTCTTGTGCTTCAAAACCAAGAACTTCGCCCCAACCGTGCATTTGACGCGCCCATTCAATTGTATGAACCCCGATATTTGCACCGCCATCAATAGCAAATACACCATCACCAAAATGTTTGCGACGGCAGGTTAATAATGCCATTGCAAAATTTACTTCTGTAGGGTCAAAAACTGAATTGTTGAGAATTTGAAAACCAACACCATAAGCGCGATTTTCACCAACCATGCAGTAGTCATTTCGATTAACAATCATTGTACCGTGGTTTGAAGAAGCAAGAATAAAAGCAATTGGACGTGGTGGGGTTAGCATTTTGAATACTCCTAAAAATGTTAAATAAAAAAGCCCGCTATAAAAACGGGCTTTCTTTGCTAAAAATCAGCGACAATTAGTTTTTCGTTTGATCAACAATTTGATTCGCTGCAATCCAAGGCATCATTGCACGCAATTTTGCACCTGTTGTTTCAATTGGATGTTCAGCATTCAAACGACGTTTCGCTGTCATTTCTGGATAGTTTGTTGCACCTTCCAAAATGAAACGTTTTGCATACTCGCCGTTGCGAATGTTTTGTAACGCTTCACGCATTGCTTGACGGCTTTCTTCGTTGATTACTTTTGGACCTGTAACGTATTCGCCATATTCTGCGTTGTTTGAAATCGAGTAATTCATGTTTGCAATGCCGCCTTCAAACATTAAATCTACAATCAATTTCAATTCGTGTAAGCATTCAAAATA
>JBAXMT010000130.1:0-6526 GCA_037134135.1 Methylococcaceae bacterium
ATTGGTGATTACAACATCGGTGGTGATGCGTGGGCTTCACGGACTTTGCTCGAAGAAATGGGCTTGCGCGTGGTGGCGCAATGGTCAGGTGACGGCACATTAGCTGAAATCGAAAAAACCCCGAAAGTTAAACTGAATTTGATTCATTGTTATCGTTCGATGAACTACATCGCGCGTCACATGGAAGAAAAATACAGCATTCCTTGGATTGAATATAACTTCTTTGGTCCAACGAAAATTGCTGAATCGTTACGCAAAATCGCGGCACTTTTTGACGAAAAAATCCAAGCTGGCGCAGAAAAAGTTATCGCTCGTTACACCGCCGAATATGAAGCGGTTATCGCGAAATACAAACCACGTTTAGAAGGCAAACGAGTCATGCTTTATATCGGTGGTTTACGTCCGCGTCACGTTATTGGTGCTTACGAAGATTTGGGCATGGAAGTCGTTGGAACTGGCTACGAATTTGGTCATAACGACGATTACGATCGCACGATTAAAGAAATGGGCAACGCCACATTACTTTATGACGACGTGACAGGCTACGAGTTTGAAGAGTTTGTGAAACGTGTTCAACCCGATTTAATCGGTTCTGGTATCAAAGAAAAATACATTTTCCAAAAAATGGGTGTCCCGTTCAGACAAATGCACTCATGGGATTATTCAGGCCCTTATCACGGTTACGATGGTTTCGCCATTTTCGCCCGCGATATGGACATGACAATCAACAATCCTTGCTGGAAAAACATTAAAGCCCCTTGGAAAAACCAAGTCGCTAACGATGAAGCCGTAAAAGCGGTAGCGTAATTTTTAGGGTTGGGTTGCGTGCGTCGCTAATGCCGCAACCCAGCAAATCCAGTAAACGTCAGTCCACGGATTAGTGGCACGTTAGGAGAAAATCATGAGCCAAGATGTCGAAAACATTCAAATGAGCTACCCTTTATTTCGCAGTGACGAATATAAAGACAATCTAGCTAACAAACGTGAAGCGTATGAAGAAGCGCATTCAAAAGAAAAAATTGACGAAGTCTTTAAATGGACAACGACGGAAGAATATCAAAAGCTAAACTTTGAACGTGAAGCCTTAACCGTCAATCCTGCGAAAGCCTGTCAGCCACTTGGCGCGGTGTTGTGTGCATTAGGGTTTGAAAAAACATTGCCTTATGTTCACGGTTCACAAGGTTGCGTGGCGTATTTCCGTTCATATTTTAACCGTCATTTCAAAGAACCAATTTCATGCGTATCGGATTCAATGACCGAAGATGCGGCGGTATTTGGTGGACAGAAAAATATGATGGCGGGACTTGAAAACGCTAAAGCTCTGTACAAACCCGACATCATTGCCGTTTCAACGACGTGTATGGCAGAAGTTATCGGTGACGATTTAAATGCGTTCATCAATAACTCGAAAAAAGAAGGTTTTATTGAACAAGATTTCCCAACTCCGTATGCTCATACGCCAAGTTTTGTCGGTAGTCACACGACGGGCTGGGACAATATGTTTGAAGGGATTGCTCGCTATTTCACGTTGAATGACATGGAAGGCAAAGAAGTCGGCTCAAACGGCAAAATCAATTTTGTGCCAGGTTTTGAAACGTATTTAGGCAACTTCCGCGTTATTTCTCGGATGATGAAAGAAATGGATGTTGATTTCACGTTGTTGAGCGATCCATCTGAAGTGTTAGACACGCCCGCAGACGGTGAATTCCGTATGTATGCAGGTGGTACAACACAAGCTGAAATCAAAGATGCGCCGAATGCGATTACCACGGTTTTATTGCAACCTTGGCAGTTAGAAAAAACCAAAAAATTGGTTCAAGATACTTGGCATCAAAAAGCACCCAAATTGAACATTCCAATGGGTTTGGAATGGACAGATGACTTTTTGATGGAAATTTCTAAACTGTCTGGCAAGCCGATTCCTAAATCATTGGAAGTTGAACGTGGTCGTTACGTCGATATGATTACCGATTCGCACGCTTGGTTGCACGGTAAAAAATTCGCGGTTTATGGCGATGCTGATTTTGTATTGGGCATGACGAAATTCATGTTGGAATTGGGCATTGAAATTACCGATGTCTTAGTTAACCACGCGAACAAACGTTGGAAAAAAGCCTGTGAAGAAGTGTTGAAAGCGTCGCCTTATGGTCAAAGTGCCACCGTGCATATCAGTTGCGATTTATGGCATTTCCGTTCATTGATGTTCACCAACAAACCTGATTTCATGATTGGTAACTCTTACGCGAAATTCATTCAACGTGATACGTTGCACAAAGGTGAAGAGTTTGAAGTGCCGTTAATTCGCATCGGTTTCCCCATTTTCGACCGTCACCATTTACATCGTATGACGACCTTGGGCTATGAAGGCGGCATGTATATTTTGACCACGTTAGTGAATGCGGTACTTGAAAAATTGGATGATGATACTCGCGGTATGGGTACAACCGATTACAATCACGATTTGATTCGTTAGTTGTTCAATGTGTCGGGTTAGATTCGTTTCTAACCCGACTTACTCATTTGGAGAATCCCATGCCCAGTGTCATGCTCAGAAAACGCGAAGATGGTAAATTGATCTTTTATGTCGCAAAAAAAGATTTAGAAGAAACCATTGAATCCTTGGAATTTGACAGTCCAGACAAATGGGGCGGTGAAGTGGTGTTGGGTGATGGTTCAAAGTATGCTTTTGAGATTCTCGATGCCCCGCCAAAAATTCCCCTAACGCTACAAGCAAAACGTTTATAACAAGGAGACTGTCATGGCTCTATATATTACTGATGAGTGTATTTCTTGTGGAGATTGTGTTCCCGTTTGTCCAACGGATTCCATCAAAGAAGGCGCAATCATTTTTGAAATCAGCAAAAAAACGTGTACCGAATGCAACGGTGACTTTGACGTTCCTCAATGCGTGAAAGTTTGCCCGATTGATAATTGTATTTTGCCGCTTTAAAGCAAAATCCCCCAGCCTTTCAGGCTGCCCCCTTCAAAAAGGGGGCGAAAGATTAAAAAGCAATCGCTTTTGATTTACCGTCTTTTCCCCCTTTTTGAAGGGGGAGCGGCGATAGCCGCAGGGGGATTTGCTTTAGCCTTTGAATTAAAAAAACGCTGGAGAATCCGCAATGATTACGTCAGACCAATTACAAGTTATTGCCGACACGATTGCCGAGCAACCTTTGAATGATGAGATTGTCACGTTTTTGCGAGCGCAATTTCCAGACATTCATTTTACTTATTGCATGGACGATGACGTTTCAGGCGTTTTGCCAAAATTTGAAAATTCCCGTTTTAATCTTTACCTCGTTGATGGTCGTGAACATTGTTTGAGCATGACCAATAATCACGAAATTGCTACGGGCGTACTCGTTACTGAAGTTATCGACGACTAGGCGGCGTTGTGTCTGAATCGATTGTAAATGTCCCGATTGCTGATTGTCGCTTGTGTCCCTTTCGCGGCAAAACCTTGTTAATGGGGCGTTGTATGCCAGCCGACATTTGCATTTTTGTTGAAAGTGGTCGGCAAATTGACCGTTTTTTTCGTCTCAATCCTGAATACGCTGTCCACTATCTTAAAGACCCTTTTTGGGAACGTCGCGCCATTGCGGCACGTTACGCGCCAATCAAATTCCTAAATGCTTTAATCAATGACGAAGACGAAGTCGTGCGTCGTGTTGTCGCTTATCGTTTGCCACCCGCACAAATCACTTGTTTTTTAAACGACCCAGACCGCGAAGTTCGGATGACCGTGGCGGATAGAATCGAGTTTAGCCATCTCGAAAAACTCGCCACCGACCCCGATTACATTGTGCGTTTGACGATTGTGAAACGCTTGCCGATTGGGCGATTGTTTCGGTTTATCAAAGACGAAGATTTGCAAGTACGCAAAAAAGTCGCCGAACGTTTGCCCGAAGTGAGTTTGGGACTAATGGCAAACGATAGCTCGCCTGCGGTGCGACGAATTATTGCTGAACGTATGTCGCCCGAAGATGCAGCGATTTTGATTCACGATGAAGATTGGGTGGTGCGTTATACCGTCGCGTTAAAAGTTGAATTAAACTCGCTTCATTTATTGGCAAATGATTCTGAACCCGATGTGCGTGAAGTCGTGCAAGCGCGTCTAAATCCCACCACTCAATCGGAAGAAAATAATGATTGAACCTAAATTTAATCTCGCAGGGCAAACGATTACCGAATGTTGTAAAAAAATCGTTCCCGATGAAAACGACGCGGTTTTACTCGCAAAATTACAAAGCCTGATTCCTGATTATCCTGTGCGGTTGGCGTTGACGGGTGATGAATGGTATCGATTAGGCGGCGTGGTTGATGCGGAAGGAAATCGAATTGCAAAAGATTTGGTTGAATGGGCGGAACGCACCTATATCGAATGCGGGCAAAATCTGCAAACGTTGATTGACCATACGCTTGAACAAAAATTGATTGCCACGAAACAAACGGGGCGAACGCTTTATTTTGTCGTTCAAACTGGTGAAAAAGCCGAAGATTTTACGCTGATTGAAATCGACAAAACGCACGAAGTCAGTGACAGAATGTTGGTTGATGAAACGCATCCACCCGAAGATTTAGAAGAATTTATTGATCCGTTGCAACCGTTTTGCATCGAAAGTTTTTGTTTTGGGCATTCGCGCTACACTTATCGCCGCAAAACTGACGTGGCGATTTTCATGGAAGTGATTAACGAACGTCATCCAAATGAACATCCTGTGCAACGTTTTATGGACGATTGGAATCGTAGCAGCGCGGGACAAACAAAGCCGCTTTCGGAAAATTGGATTATTCGCCCCGATAGACATACAGGGCGGTTTGGTGAACAGATTGTGAATGCTGAAATTATCAATATCGAAACGACGAATTTGCCACATTTAGAAGATTTTGCAGGCAAAAAAGGCAATGCGTTAAGCAACATTCTCACACGCTTTGATAGACAAGCTGGTTATCCGTTTGCGTGGTTTTTTTATATGCTCAAAGGCAAGCAAGTTTCATCACACATTGCAGAAGCAGTTTTTCGTGATATTTCAGGCGATTTTTCTTATTTACCGCCGCGTGACGAGGCAGTTTTACGCGATTGGATTGCTAGTCCGTATCACATTTAATGCAAATCACGCTCGCAACGATTTCAGATATTCCCGCATTGTGTAAATTACTCGCGCTGTTGTTTTCGCAAGAAGCCGATTTTCAACCCAATTCCGAAGCCCAACGTCGCGGTTTAGTTCATATTTTGAGCAATCCAGACGTTGGGCTTATTCTTGTGGCACGAAAAAATGAGCAAGTCGTTGGCATGGTAAATTTGCTTTTTACCTTTTCAACGGCGTTGGGTGAAAAAGCGGCGTTGCTGGAAGATTTAATTGTTTTGCCGAATCAGCGCGGTGGCGGCATCGGTTCTGAGCTTTTAGAAAAAGCAATTGAAACGGCGCGTTTACATGATTGTCATCGGATTACTCTGCTCACCGATTCGGCAAATGAATTCGCACAGCGGTTTTATCAAAAACACGGGTTTGGTTTTTCAGCGATGATTCCGATGCGGGTTTTGTTGAACGACTAATTAGTTTTCTTGTTCCAAAATTCCTAACAACACCGCAAAAAATTTCTCGATGTCTGAGGGAATTAAAAAGGCATCAATGTCTTTGCTGATGATTTTGTTTTTACGGTCAAGCACCCCGAATCGCCACATATCACCCATTGTCACTGCGCCATAAAGTAATTCGTGAGCATCGTTTTCCAAGTAGTTATCCATTGCAATCAATTCGACAGCGAGCTGAGTAAAACCTTTATCCAATTCTGAATTTTTCGCTTCGATAACAATAAAACTACTTGCCGAACGAACAACGTAATCAATCGTACCTTTTAATTTTTCACTGACGTTAATCATGTATTCAACATCAATATCCACGTCAATATAATCGAGTAATTCCAACAGCAACGGCGAAATAAAAAACTCACGTTTTGCCATTTCTGAATTCAAAGAAATATGCGGCAGCTTTTTGTAATACAGATTTTTAAGCGTTTCAAAATGCGGATTAACGATTATTTTTTGCGGCAAATCCAATTGTTCATATTTAAATTGATAACCAAACTCCGCAATGATGTCGCGGGTTGAATACGCGAGTTTGAAATAATCTGAAAAACTATAAGATTTGTCGTTATCGAGAATGTTTTTTTTCATGAATTTTTATCGTTCTGTGAAATTATTAGCTGACTCGATGATAGAGCTTTGCCGTTGCCGTTTCTAGTTTTATCAATTCCTGATATTTTTCAAGCAAAAATACCGTGATTGTTAGCTTTAAAGCACATCCCCCAGCCTTTCAGGCTGCCCCCTTCAAAGGGGGCGAAAGATTAAAAAGAAACCGCTTTTGATGTTTATGGTTTTCCCCCTTAAAAAGGGGGAGGCTGCGATAGCAGCAGGGGGATTTGCTTTAAACTCCCACAACCGCCGCTGCTTTTCTAGCCTTTTGAACTTTCTCAACCTCCACCAACGGCGCAACCAATTCCTGATATTTCTCAAACAAAAACG
>JBAXMT010000131.1:0-6472 GCA_037134135.1 Methylococcaceae bacterium
AATAGATACAAAGCAAGTTTGGGATGAAAGCGTGCAGAATGTGGGGGTGTAACGAGGCGTGAATACCAAGTAGCCCTTGCGGCAATATTAATAATTTGTGGGACAACCATCGCCGTGGCACGCCCTCCCAAAGCAGCCATAGCCACAGAGAGTAGGGTTGCACCCATTTGAACAACGCCATCTATGAAGGCCATCTTTGGATATGCCAGGCTCAGGCGCATTGCGGAAAGCGGAACCACAAATTTGGCTTCAATAATTGGTCGCAAAGCTTGCACAGCCATAAGACCTATTAGCCAACTCGCTGGGTAATCGGAATACAAATAGATAACAAGAGGAATTCCAAAAAGAGTGATAAGGGCTGTAAAGCAACCCAAAATCATTGCAAGAACAGAAGCGCTAGGGGCTAAAAGTGAAAAACGGGTCGGGTGAGCAATTAAAACATCACCTACCGTCATGGGCTGAAAAATGGATATAAAACTATAAATAGCCAATGCTTGAATCCCAACTCCATATTCGGAAGGACTCAAAAAATAGGCAATCAGCAGCATTGCGCCCGCGGTCAATACCTTGTTAAAAAGCCACTGCGCGGAGTTTAATAGAGAGCCCTGCATTGCAATCCGGCCAAGCCCTTCGTTCTTCGTGGCTTTAGATAAGTATTCAGTCAATGCTGCCATATTAAATCGATCTTATCCATAGCCACCGTGGATTCGTGGGAAAATTCATGAAGAGGTTGTATCATTAGTTACAATTACAAACGATACCTATCATTGGACTTAAATAGAGCAGATATTTATGAAAACTCGCGTCTGCATAGTCCAGCCCCTGATTCCCCGATATAGAACTTCGGTATTCGAGACTTTGGCAGCACGATCCGAATTAGATTTGGAAATTTGGGCCGATCTGAGCGGCGGATTCCGCAGTCTTGCAGGTATCACCTCAAACCCTAATTTGAAAATGCGCCATGCCGCGTACTCTGTATGTGGTGGAATAGTTTGGCAACCAAATATTTTAGATTCCGTATGTGCGGGATTTGATGTGGTTTTTTTATCGTGGAATGTGCGTTCTCCGCACCTTCATTTAGCCCTGTCGAAAAAAAAACGAAGCCCAATTGTCCTGTGGGGTCATGGATTTGGAACCCATCAAGCACGTCTAGGCGATTGGCTTCGGATTAAAAATGCAAACGCTGCCGAGGCTTGCATGTTTTACGGTCCGACAGGGCGCAATAAATTTCTAAATTTAGGTTTTGATCCGAAAAAACTTTTCACTGCGCCAAACGCGCTAGATCAGACAGTGATCCAAGAATCACGGGATCGGTTTCTTACTTCTACAAATACTTCAAATACGCTTGAGGTAGAAGGTTTTGAAAAATGCCCAATAATGCTATATATGAGCCGCTTGGAGGCAGAAAAAATGCCAGAATTGGCTATCGAGGCATTACAGTTATTGCTTAAAGATATTCCGAATTTAAAGCTAGTTTTTATTGGGGATGGAAGTTCCCGTCCCGCTCTAGAAAAGAAAACCACACAGTTAGGCTTGCAACACGCAGTTAGGTTTCTTGGCTCAATTCATGAAGAGGATCGGATCGCACCCTGGGCGATCTCGGCATCACTGCTTATACACCCAGGGGCGCTTGGGTTATCAATATTCCATGCATTTGGTTACGGCTTGCCGGTCGTCACTTCCAATCGCATGTCGATTCAAATGCCAGAAGTAGAAACTCTTGAACCAGGAATAAATGGTTTGGTCTATGAACATGGAAACGTTCAGGATCTAGCGGCAACATGTAAGTCTATTTTAATCAATCCGTCCCTGCGTAAGCGTCTTGGTGATGGAGCACGGGAAACAGTATTACGCTCTGGCGGTCGAAATATTGAAGGTATGGTGGATGGAATAATGAAAGCAATTCGTGCTGTTTCGGATCGAACCCCTTCTTAAGGATTTTGCTAGTTATGACTGGAATTCGTATTTTTAGACATCTTAGTATTTTAGGGCTTTGTTTATATTTTCTAGCCCAATTTTCCCTTTCTCAGCCAATTGAAAATAAGACAATCACTGCTGAAATAATCACACATCCGATATTGTTGTACGACGATCCAATAGACATTCAGGGCTTAGAAGGTCTAGTCAAACTTGGAGCTAAGCCACGCTATATTTTGATATATCAAAATAATTGCGATCCGGACGCTCAAAAAACTGGTGTGATTGATCCGATGAAGGTTGCCGGAGAAATTATAAAAATCGGTGGAGATGTTCCAGAAGGTTGGGGGGTGCTTGATTTCGAATCACCTTTTGACGACTGGATTCATAAGGGGGTTGATTCTCCGGAGTGTAAAAAAGCTGTTGAATCAATGGTAAATGCAATCAGGAAGATCAAGATTTTGTTTCCAAAAGTAAAATGGACTTATTATGGATTGCCAGGCCTGCTTTATTATTTAGAAGGTTATAATTGGGCAACGGCGCCAGAAGAACTAAAGCAGAAAGAAATTGCTCGGCAACTAGCTCAATATGGTCCAATCATGGATGAGTGCGATTGGTTGTCCCCTTGTTGCTACGACACAGTGGGTGATGGGAAGGGAGGAATTGTACCCCTGCCCAATCAAAGAATTTCTACCCGTGCCTGGCACGCCGCCAGAACCAAAATGTGCGTGGATTATGTGCGATCAAAAGGCAGGGATTGTCCTATTATTCCCTTTGTTAGCCCCCTGTACTTGGCTGGTGGTGGTTCGAGGGTGTGGAGTGTGATTCCAAAGGATGTTATGGTCGAAGATACTATTGAGCCCGTAATTTTGTCTGGAGCCGCTGGGGTTACTATTTGGACGAGTGGTACACATTTTATCGAACTCGTCACCGGTGTTAATAAATCAAGAGAGATGACTGAAGGAGGGGGGGTTAAAACTATGATTCAACATTGGTCTGAGGACTTACATCTTTTGCCAGCTCAGATTGAGACACCGAGTGCAGAACCTATTTTGAAAAAAATGCTTTCCAATGCCGTGCTTCAAATGGCGAGCGAAGCAGTTCGTATTTGGAATCAAGTTCACCCACAAATACAAAATAAGGTTCAGTGACTATAACCGCATTTAAATTGGATTATTCATATATGCTATTAGGATTCACTTGCATGAATAAGAGTAGATTTTATTCAAATAAAAGGCATTTATGGGTTTATTGATCATTTTTGGATTTATTTTGTGGTGTGCATTAGCAATTTTTGTAACAGGTTTTGCTTCGCCGCTACTAATTTTATTTTTTCCATTAAAACAATTAATCCAATCTTCATCAGATTTTTTTCGCGATACCGAATTAGGAAATGCAAGTGCTAATTATTCAGTAGCATTAATAACCGCTTTGGCAACGGGATACGCTGTATTTAGAAATCAGCAAAGGGTTCAAGGCATTTTAAACGGCACAACAATTATTATTGCAACTTTATATATTTGGGCTCTATTTAGCTGTCTTTGGTCCCCCGGTGCCAGAGAAGGGTTCGGGGTGTTTGTTTCGGCTGCTCCGTATTTTTTAATGTTTTTAATTTTCTTACCACTTTTAATCACTAATTTAAACGAGTGGGACAACGCATCGCGTTTATGTCTTGTAATGGGAACGATTATGTCCGGATTGATATTGATAAGCCCGGAATTCACAATGAGGTATGGACGACTTGGCCTCGATGTCAGTTCTTTCATAAAGGGCGGACGTTCAAGCCCGCTCGCTCTAGGCGAATTAGGAGGAACATGTATTGTTCTAGCTGTCTTTGTTGGAACAAAATTTGATCCATTGTACTTCAAAGTATTGAGATGCCTTGCCATTATAGCGGGGACGATTCTTGCTGTGCGATCTGGTAGTCGTGGACAACTTCTGTTTGCCGTGGTTGCGATTGCTCTGGCTTATCCAATCGGTAAGTCATTAGTAAGCACAAAAAATTCTATCTTTACAGCAATCTCCCTTGTCTTGACGTTAGTGCTTATTTATTACATCATCGGTCTAGTTATCAGTACAGGATCAATTGACACTGAAAAGCGATGGGCAGAAGGTGCTACAAACGAAGGGCTGGATGCTCGGTACAACAACATTATTTTTTTGCTTGACACATGGTCGAGATCGCCAGGATTTTGGATTCAAGGGTTGGGTTATTATTCGTTTAGTGCGTTGAACCCATTCGGAGAACCGTACTCTCATGCCATAGTGGTGGATATGCTTTGTGAGTTAGGAATTATTGGTTTTCTACTTTTTTTTGCTATGTTTATTTTTTTATGGCTTTCCTGTCGAAAAATTTTTATTGCTGTTCGGGATCATCCAATACAGCGTGCCAAGTTTGGTTCACTAGCTGCGCTGCTTATATACCAAATCTTGCTTTCAAATAAACAGGGAAATTTCGCTGGGGCCTTTTTAATGTTTGGTTTAATTTTACTGGTATCTCGTATTGAAAAATCTTCAAATTTTTATTCCGAAATTATTTCAGAGGAATCTTCTGATTTCCCAGAGTAGATTTTTGATAACTCTTTTTCATCTAATATTTAATATGAAGTTAGATTTAAAATTTTAGATATCGAGAATTTGTGAGGATCGGCTCTTTATTATGGATTACGTTTTTATTGGGTGCTAGTGTTGACAATCCGCGTGCCCATTGTTCCAAAACTAGTGTTGCAAGCGCAAATGGAAGCGGGCTTTTTAAGCAATCAAACCCCCTTGCCATAGAGATGGTTGCATCTCTATTTACTATACCCTTATCAACTAAAATACCAGAGGCCATGTCTGAACCAAAGTTGTGCATTAGCTCTCTAATCCAGATGCGCCATGGCTGACCGAATCCTCTTTTTGGTCGAGTTAATATATTTTGCGGGAGCAGGTCACTAAAGGCCGCTTTTAACCTTCCTTTGTGACCCAGATCCAAATCACTCTTTGATTTGCGAAGGCCAACCGCAAGTTCCGCAATTCGATAGTCAACAAATGGAACGCGTCCCTCCACACTGCAGGCCATACTTAATCGATCAGTTTGGTTCAAACCATTTGATCTAAGATATGTGCTG
The DNA here is from genome assembly GCA_037134135.1 of Methylococcaceae bacterium. Classification (GTDB taxonomy): domain Bacteria; phylum Pseudomonadota; class Gammaproteobacteria; order Methylococcales; family Methylomonadaceae; genus UBA10906. The sequence goes on from JBAXMT010000131.1 coordinate 5,028, forward strand.
CAAATCCGCTCTGTCATAAAGGTTTCTAGGTCATTCCAGTATTTCTGCGATGTGAATGGTTCAGCTGCCGAGAGAGTGCTAGTTCTGAGATTGGGACCACTAATTGCGTCTAGGCCGCTTTCAGCAATTCGAAAATCACGAACCTCATCCCAAAAAATCAAACGATCTGGATTCGTTCTTAGGTCTTGTTTCCACTCTCTTATTCCACCTAGAAATCCCGCACCATCACCGAGCCAATTAATAAATCCCGTAATACTAATTGGTGGAGTTCTGAATTTGAGATAATTTAAAATGTTTGCATCACCAGCAAGAAGCGCACGTTTACGTTGGTTCTTATAAATCGCATTACGATGCCACGAATACCCCCAGAATAATTCGTCACCACCCAGACCTGATAGAAGTACCGGAACATTGTGCTCACGAGAAAGACGCATGAGCGCGTAAATACTTGAACCAGCAAGGTCTACAACTGGTTCATCTCGCCTTAAGCACATTTCAGGAAACTCCCTCACAACGCGTTCAACATCTAGAACGGCTCGATGAAATGGGATACCCAGTTCATGAGCAAAGTCTTCTGCCATAAAACTCTCGTCTTGCCAAGCCTTTCCTGAGTATCCAATAGAGAATGCTGTAATCGGTTGTTTGGCATGTTTTTTCGCTAGCGCTGCAATTGCAGATGAATCGATCCCTGCGGATAATCCAATTCCGATTGGCACATCTGAGCGCATCGTGATTTCACCAATATTTTTTATTTCATTGCGAATAATCTCAATTGCATCGCCCTCAATCGGTGGCGCATCTTCTAAGCACCAATATTTTTTTTCTTGTCGAACGCCTGTTTTTAGATCAATTTCTAATAAAAAACCAGCAGCAAGTTTTCGTGTATTTTTCACGGCAGATAAAGGTTCTGGAATATATCCCCAATAATAAAACATTTTAATCGCATTTGGATCCATTTCAAATGGAATAGCACCCGAACCCACTAGTCCAGATAACTCGCTGCAAAATACAAGATGTTCATTAAATTCAGCTAAAATAAGCGGTTTTTCACCCATACGATCACGAGCCAGAATTAATTTATTATTCTTTTCATCAATTAGCGCGAAAGCAAACATGCCACGTAAATGACGCACGCAATCCGCACCATATTCTTCATAAAGATGAATAATTGTTTCACAATCACTACCAGTTTCAAACCTATGTCCACGCGCTATCAAATCGCGTCGGAGCTCTACAAAATTGTATATTTCTCCATTGGCAACTAGTGCAATACTTCGATCTTCATTGTAAATAGGTTGCCAACCACCATTCGGATCTATGATTGCAAGTCGTCGCATGCCAATAGCAACAGACTTAGACACATGAAAACCTTCCCCATCGGGACCGCGATGTACTTGGTTGTCTGCCATTCTGCGAAGAAGCCATCTATCTTCGCGGTTGAGACC
>JBAXMT010000132.1:0-6382 GCA_037134135.1 Methylococcaceae bacterium
AAAATGCGAATGCTGCTGCTTGAAAATTCAACGCGCAATTCGATTTCGCTGTCGTTGATGAGTTTAGCAAGTTCTAAAACGCCTTTGCGAGGCAAAATAATTCGTGCTTCAAAACCAGTAGCCACCTCAAGTTGATCTTCGTACAGCGCCAATCGATGCCCATCTGACGCAACTAATTCGAGTTTGCTGTTTGAGATATGTAAAAGCAATCCGTTCAAGTAATACCGAACATCTTGATTTGCCATACAGAACGTTGTTTTGTCTAAAGCTCGTTTGAATTGACCAGCATTAATTACGAATTGATGCTCAAAATCGCCTTCAGTAAATTCTGGGTAATTATCTGCTGGCAAACAATTTAACGAGAAACGACTGCGATTTGATGTGATTTTAACTTTATCGTCATTTTGTTCAAATTTGATTTCAGAACCAGCAGGTAATAAACGACAAATATCTAAAAATTTACGCGCAGGAACTGTGATTGAGCCAGATGTTGCATTGGGTAATTCAAATTTAGAAATCAATTGGACTTCCAAATCTGTGCCAGTCATTGTTATTTGTTCATTTTCAATGAATAACAATACGTTAGCTAAAACTGGCATAGTTTGGCGTTTTTCAATAACACTGACAATTTGCTGCAATGGACCAAGTAACGCTTCACGGTTGATAGTGAATTTCATAGTGTTTCCTAATGTAAAAAATATGAATAATAAAAAATAAAAATTGCAAGAATAATTTTTATTTCGCCTATATATAGAGATTCAACATAATCAAAATTATATATAAAAATAATATTAACATACGTTATATAATATATATAAATATATATTATATATATCTTTATATGCGGTAAATAGTTAAAATGTTTTAATAAAACAAAATGTTAGTTTGATTTACTTGTATCGCGCAAAAAAACCTTGTAAAAAAGTTATGCACAGGGTTATGCACAGGTTTTCGTGAGTTATGCACAGAGTTATGCACAGGCAATCAATCAATGTTGTGATAAATAATATATTTAGTTAAATCAAATTGATACGTCGATAAATATTTTTGGTAGAATTATATCTATTTGATTTTTAATGAATTTATTTTTATATTTATTTGAAAAATTATTTTTCATTGTTCGCATTCATTGCGGGTTAAGATGACAAAATGCGTACTAAATCGATGTAATCCTCAGATAGTTTTAAATCTATTTTTCTTAATTCTTCGATTTTTTTACACGCATTTATTACCGTTGTATGATTTCGTCCACCAAATGCCGCCCCAATTTCTGGAAAACTATGAGGGGTTAATTTTCGTGCTAAATTCATTGCAATCTGTCTTGGGCGAACTATAGTTTGTAATCTACTTTCGTCTAGTAATTCATTGATTTCTAAATTAAAAAAAACAGCAACAGTTTGTTTTATATTCTCGATGCTCACAATTTTATCCTGTAAAACCGCCAAATCTTGAAGTGTATCTTTAGCAAAATCGAGAGAAATTATTTCACCTTTAAATTCCGCAGTAGCAATCAATCGGCGCAACGCGCCTTCTAAATCACGAACGTTAAAAGGCATTCGTTTTGCAATAAAAAATGCAACATCAACGGGTAAATAAACTTGGGCGAGGGCAGCTTTTTTCATCAAAATCGCTTCTCGAGTAACCATATCTGGCGGATCAATTGACACTGACAATCCACAGCTGAATCGTGATTTTAAACGCTCTTCCATGCCTGAAATTTCTTTGGGATATTTGTCGCACGTCAATACAATTTGATGTTTGCTTTCAATCAGGTTGTTAAATGTGTGAAAAAACTCTTCTTGTGAGCGATCTTTACCTGCGAGAAATTGAATGTCATCGATTAGTAACACGTCGATAGTTCGATAAAATTCCTTAAATGCGAGAAGTGCATTTTGTTGTATCGCTTTCACCATTTCCTGTACAAATCGTTCTGTGTGCAAATAAACAATTCTGGCATCTGGATTTTGAATTGAAACCGCATTACCAATTGCGTGCATCATGTGTGTTTTTCCTAATCCTGAGCCACCATAAATCAGCAATGGATTATGAGTTTCGCCTATATTTGCTACTACTTGCAAAGCGGTTGCTCGCGCAAATTGATTCGATTTTCCTTCGATAAAATTTTCAAATGTGAATTTGGTATTAAGCGTATTTTGAAAATTTTGCGCGAAACTTTGGGCATCAACAGGATTACTTGGGACAACGGGGGTAAGTGAGTGCCGCTTAGAACCAACGTCTAAGACCAGTGTTAATTTTCCGTTAGAAAACTCTGTTACTGCTTCGTTTATTTGAGCAACATGATGTTTTTTAATCCAATCTAAAACGAAACGATTGGGCGCAAGCAAGTATAATTCCGCTTCAGTTTCGACAGCTTGCAGCGGACGAATCCATGTATTGAAATCAGTGCTAGGCACTTCATTTTCAAGTTTAGATAGGCAGATATTCCAAAGTGAACTCATTGAAATTTAGAGGGCATAGGTTTGTAAAATATGAAAAAACAGTAAGTTAGATTTAAATAACACAAGACTGTCCAATTGACATAGACGGAGGATTATCTTATCATCCGCGAACTATTTAATCTGTTTTTGTTATTTCAATTTAGGCTAAAAATTCCATGAAAAGAACCTACCAACCAAGTAAATTAAAACGCGCAAGAACTCATGGTTTTCGCGCAAGAATGGCTACACGCAACGGTCGTAAAGTTGTAAATGCAAGACGTGCAAAAGGTCGTGCAAAATTGACCACAAGCGGTTAATCGACGTATTTTATCGTGACGAAAACAGACTTTAGTTTTCCACAAAAATCTAGGCTTAAAACGCCTGCTGATTATAAAAAAGTTTTTACTAATCCGACGAAATCCAGCGACTCTTATTTCACGTTGCTGGCAGTTGAAAATAACTTCGATTATCCGCGCCTCGGATTAGTGGTTGCAAAAAAAAATATAAGAAAAGCCGTACACCGCAACCGCGTTAAACGCGTGGTTCGAGACAATTTTCGTCGTAACCGTCACACGATGATCAACATCGATATTGTCGTTTTAGCACGCAAAGAAGCTCTTGATATTGCGCCTTCATTACTGCAAAAGTCATTGGAAAAGCATTGGCTTAGACTGGTTTCTCGATGCAATTTTTAATCACAGCCCCTATAAAATTCTATCGCTATTTTATCAGCCCTGCTTTGGGAAATGTGTGCCGTTTTTATCCTAGTTGCTCGAGTTACGCGTTAGAAGCCGTTGAGCGTCATGGCAGCGTTGTCGGATCTTACCTCACTCTCAAACGATTATCGAAATGCCATCCGTTTCATGAAGGCGGCATCGATCCTGTCCCAGAAAAAATCGGTAAATAAGAAAATGGACAATATAAGATTTTTACTCATCGTTACCTTCGCAATGCTCGTATTTATGCTACAACAAGCATGGGAAGCGGATTACAATCCGAAGCCAGTTATTCAAGCGGCAATCGAAAATGTAAATGCACGCGATGATTTGCCAACAGGAACAACACCTGTGCAAGCACAAGCAGCATTGCCAGCAGTTGCTGCCGTGACAACAGCAAAAGTAATCAAAATTACTACCGACGTGTTAGCGTTAGAAATTAATACTGAAGGTGGTACGATTCAAAATTTGGATTTACTCGCTTACCCAATCGAACATGAAAACACAGCGTTGAATAAATTGCGTGAAATGTTTGGCTTTGCGATTCCTGAAATTAATAAATCTCCCGTGCGAATTTTCAATGGCGAAGCGACTAAATTATTCGTCGCGCAAAGTGGTTTGATTACTAGCGCAGGTTCAATTGAAGCTGCAAATCATCACAGTATTTTTACTGCCCCACAAACAGCTTATTCTTTAGTGGCAGGTCAAGAAAGTTTAACTGTGCCATTAACATGGACGGACACAAACGGCTTGCAAGTTACTAAAACGTTCACATTTAAACGTGGTAGTTACGAAATAGATTTAGCACAAAACGTGAAAAATGGTTCCTCCGCTGCATGGACAGGTCGTCAATATAGCCAATTACTCAAAACCCCTGATACCGAAAACAAAGGTGGAATGTTGACGAGTGGAATGCGGGCGTATGACGGTGGCGTGATTTATACCGAAAAAAACAAATACCAAAAAGTTGATTTCGATGATATGCACGACGAAAACCTTGATGTTGCAAGCGTTGGTGGTTGGACAGCGATGATTCAGCATTATTTTGCCTCTGCATGGGTTCCACCTGCGGATCAAGAAAATCATTTTTACAGCAAAGAGTTAAAACTCGGTCAATATGTGATTGGAACATATTCGCCCGCCGTGACGATTGAAGTGAATGCGGAAGCAAATTTTGCTGCACAACTTTTTGCGGGTCCTAAAATTCAACCTTTAATGGAAAAAGTGGCGACAGGTTTGGAATTAACGGTTGATTACAGTGTGTTGACGTTTATTGGTAAGCCTATTTATTGGTTACTTAATCAAATTCATGGTTTAGTTGGAAACTGGGGCGTGGCAATCATAGGCGTAACGTTTGTAATTAAATTGTTATTCTTTCCATTATCGAATGCGAGTTTTAAATCGATGGCGAAAATGCGGAAAATTCAGCCTCGATTGAAAGAATTGCAAGAACGTTTCAAAGACGACCGTCAACGTTTCAATACCGAAATGATGGCAATGTATCGCAAAGAAAAAGTGAATCCATTAGGCGGGTGTTTGCCGATTTTGATTCAAATTCCTGTGTTTATGGCGTTGTATTGGGTGTTGAGCGAAACGGTGGAATTCCGTCAAGCACCATTCATGTTGTGGGTTCAAGATTTATCGATTCAAGATCCGTTTTTTGTGTTGCCTGTGATTATGGGGATCAGCATGAAAATTCAACAAAGTTTGAATCCTGCACCAATTGATCCTGTACAAGCGAAAGTCATGAAAATGTTCCCGATTATTTTTACGGTGTTTTTCTTGTTTTTCCCAGCGGGTTTAGTTTTGTATTGGGTCATCAACAACACGTTGTCGATTCTGCAACAAACTTACATCACGAAACAAATCGAAAACGCGAAGTAATGTGTTAAAAAACACAGAAACTATTGCAGCAATTGCGACACCGTCAGGCAATGGCGGTGTCGGCATCATTCGGATTTCTGGAACGCTCGTTTTAGAAATCGCTTCAAAATTACTTTCAAAAAATCTTCCACCTCGAACAGCCGTTTATTCGCCTTTTCTCGATGAATTAGGCGAAACGATTGATTCTGGTATCGCACTTTATTTTCCCGCACCAAATTCTTACACAGGCGAAGATGTTTTAGAACTTCAAGGTCACGGCGGCGCGGTGGTTTTGGATATGCTTTTGCGGCGAGTTTTAGCGTTAGGCGCAAGATTGGCAAACGCAGGCGAATTCACCGAACGCGCATTTTTAAATAACAAACTCGATTTAGCGCAAGCCGAAGCGGTTGCCGATTTAATCAACAGTTCCACTGAGCAGTCGGTACGTTCTGCACAAAAATCCATGCAAGGCGTTTTCTCAACGCAAATTCATGAATTGGTTGAAGAATTAACCTATTTGCGGGTTTATGTTGAAGCAGCGATTGATTTTGTCGATGAAGAAATTGATTTTTTAAGCGACGGTTTAATTGAGCGACGTTTGCAAACGTTGTTGAATCGAATTGAACAAATTCAAGCCACCGCCCAACAAGGGCGTTTATTGCGTGACGGTATGACGCTTGTTTTAGCAGGCAAGCCGAATGCGGGAAAATCGAGTTTGCTCAATGCGTTGGCGGGACACGATGCGGCGATTGTGACCGAAATTGCGGGGACAACTCGTGATGTGTTGCGTGAGCGAATTCAATTAGACGGAATGCCGTTGCACATTATCGATACCGCAGGTTTGCGTGAAGCCGATAATGTCGTCGAACAAGAAGGAATCCGTCGCGCTCATGTTGAAATGGCGAAAGCCGATTTGATTTTGTTGCTGATAGATTCGCGTGAAGCCGAAAGTGAAATCGAAAAGTTATGCACAGAGTTACCCACAGGTGTTGAGGTGATTCGCGTTTATAACAAAATTGATTTGTTGCCTCGTGAGCCTGAAATTCAATCGACTGAAAACGGTACGGTTTGTTATGTATCGATTAAAAAAGCTCTCGGGTTGGATTTGTTGACTTCGCATTTAAAAGAATTTGTCGGTTTTAACGCCAATGCCGAAAACGTGTTCATTGCCCGTCGCCGCCATTTAGAAGCCTTGAAAGCCGCCCATGAATTTGTTGAACAAGCGTTATCGCAATTGCAAAATGCGTTAGCGGGTGAATTGGTTGCGGAAGATTTGCGCCAAGCTCAACAGCATTTAGGCGAAATCACAGGCGAATTTACGTCTGATGATTTGCTTGGGAAGATTTTTTCGAGTTTTTGTATCGG
>JBAXMT010000133.1:0-6303 GCA_037134135.1 Methylococcaceae bacterium
AATACCGCCGTCGAACGATACTTTGACACATCCGCGTTAATATCGCTGTAAGTATTAAAGCCTGTATCATCTTCGAGCTTTGCCGCTTCAATCAAGCAGGTTTCATATTCACTCGTGCCTTTTAGAATGAAGTTTGTGCCAAATCTTGTTTGATAGCTTACGTCGCTTATTCTTTTTCCTTCAAATAATCCATAAAGCGAAAATGAAATTTCACCGTGATAGGATTTAACGTGTTTGAGTGTACAAAGAATCTCACCCTCTTTTTCTTTGGCGCGAATAAATGCGCCATCCATAACTGGCTTGCCGCCTATCATAAACGCCGTTCCATCAATCATGCCTTGAGCAACTTCTTTGGGATACGCGCCGTTTTCTTTTGCGAGCGTTTCAAATTCGGCTTTAGATTCTTCAATCATTGACTTCGCCATTCCCATATCAGCTTGCCATTCGGTATCAATCGCGCTGCCTTGAGTGACGGAAAATGTGTATTTTCTGATAGTTCTTGTAAAGTCATCAACGGTATTTTTAACACTCCAACTGCCGTTATAGTCACCTAAAACACTCGATACACTGTAATCATCATCCCTATATTTAATCGAAACAGAACCTTCGATTTCAGCAATCAACGCATTCAAGTTATCGGTTAATTGCGCGATAATCGTTTCGTTTTTATTAAAGGCGGCAGTGCTGATTTTATCACTGGTATTTTTCTTTTGAATGCCTTGAATCTGAAAGGACATCGCCCAAATTCTAACCATTTTCGGAATAACAAAAGATTCAATCGGGTCATTTTTAGCCACAAAATCAGATTGTTTTTTAATCGTATCCAAGTGAACAAGTTGTTTCCCGCGATTTGTTTCAGCGCGTGACGCGGCTTCTTTTGCAGCAACCCGTTCTTGAATTTTCGACATTGCGGCTTTATCGCCCACCACATCAATCAATTCTTCCTGTTGTTCGCGTGATAATCCGCCTGAAATAGCGACTTTGTTTTCACCTTCTTTTGCCATCACGCTCTCAATCCAATCGGCTTTTTTACCAACCATCGTGCGTTTTACCGCATCAAAAGTGCCGTCCGCGTCATAAGTGTAGACAGTAACTTTTTCAGTTTTATTGCCTTGTCGAACGCCGCGCCCGTTTCTTTGCGTGAGGCTGTCTGGTGTCCAACCGATTGTCAAATGGTGGATTGCTTGCGTGCCTTTTTGCAGGTTGATACCGACTTCCGCCTTTTCATTAGCAATAATCACGTTGTAAGTATTTTCTTCGCCATGCGCGTTAAAACCATCTTGAACCTGCATGATTTCTTCGGGCGTGTTGTTGATTTTACCCGTGATAATGGCAATTTTACTGCTCGAAATACCTGCCTTTTTAGCCAACAAGCGTTTAATTTTCGAGTGCAATGCCAAAATGTCACAGAAAACGATTTGCTTCACAATCGGGGAGGCTTTGCCGTCATCATCCATGCCGCGTGGCGTAGCTTGCTCCTTTTGCACATTTTCAAGCAATGCCGCGAGTTTAGGCGGTATCGTGACTTCAACATCTAATTCTATTTTGTCGATAATGTCATCGAAACGTAATTGCGTCGTGCTATCGATAGAATCAATGACAATCGTTTTACCGTCGGGTTGCAGCACTGCCAAAACGTGAATTTTTAGGATTGTAGTCACGTCGCCTGTTTCAGCATCTTTTGTATTGATTTTACCGACAACGGCTTCGGGTGACGTGTAAGGGCTTTCGCGGGGACGTTTTTCGATAATTTTACGCTTGTTGAATTCGTCAATTGCCGCTTGTGCTTTTTCTTTGTCCGCTGGGTTAATCGTGAAAAATGTTGCTCGTTTATCCAATTCGGGGTCGGCAATTAACAATGTCATTTTGTTAATTAAGTTAAAAGGGTGTCCGATTAACGCTAATGGTTCGCCAAAATGATCACTCACTTCATTGAACGCATTGACATCACCACGGTTAGGGCTTTTCTCACTCAGCGCATCAATCGCATAACGGAATGCGCCTTTATAAAGCTGTAAACGGTCAACAATTTCGTCGGGTAAATCAATGTTAGTGGTTTGTGCGTCCTCGTCTGGAAGTGCGACTTGATTACCGACATCGGCGGCGGTTTTAATTGTGGCGGATAATCCTAATGAACGGCGCAACAATGACACGTTATTCAAGCCAATAAACACGTTTTTATCACGTTCAATACCGTCAATCGTTACGTCTGATTGGCTTTCAATATCGCAAACCAACGCCATGAAATCATCCGCGCCTTGAATTCCTAGCATCATGTCATTAACTTTTTTATGACCTTTGGCGATTGATAGCATTGAATAGTATTCGAGCGGTGAATTGGTTAAAGGTGTAGCAGTTAATAGCAAAATACCATCACCACGTTCTGATTTACCGCGAATGAACCAGCTTTTGGCTTGCATTTCTAAACCGATACCCGAAGCACCAGCGATGGATAAAAATTTAGCTTGTTCAGCCTCTACCGTTTGCGAGGCATTCTTTCCGCAATTGTGAACTAAGACACCATCGACAAAGAAGTTGTGATTATCTTCGACTGTAATGTCATAGACATAGCCATCTGGACACAGCCCGCCAAATCTACCATCACTTGTTGATTCGAGAATCTCAACACTTTCCACCCCTGCGAAATAAGAAACGCATCTTTTCTCTTGTCCGATTCTTTCACTTTTGAAAAGCTGTGTGAGTTTCCGTCTACTTCTATTGCTATCATCGATTGTGGGTTCGCTAAATCTATTCTGTAATGGTACGGTATCCCGCTCCCTTTTTTCGCCCCCGTCTTTACAATAAACTCCGCTTGCCACTGTAGCGCATCCACAAGCATTTTTTGTGGCAATGTCATCCCCGTTCCATTCCCGCCGCGAACTGTGAATTTCAACCCCTTGTTTGAACCGCGTGCAATCCTTACCTGCTTGTTCTTCTCTACCGCCTCTGGTGTCTGTAACCAATTGAAATTCAGTAACGCTAATCGTCTCTTTTCCTTCATTACATCGCTGCTCATTGCTGCTTTCAAAGCGTCTGAATGCTTGTGTGTCCATTGCGCTGAACAGCTCTTTTTGCAAAAGAAACGCTCCGCCTTCCCAGTCACAAACTTCCAATTCTGCGTATGATTTAACTTGAAATTCGCCCCGCATTCCGAGCAATCCTTGAATATCGGAACTGTTGTTGTGCGAGTTATTTTCAGACATTCCGTCGAGCAATATATATTCCCACTTTTCGATAGCCTCTGACTTTTCGATTCTTGAAATTCTACTTTGCATTGGCTGCATTTCATGGCTTAGTTCCGTTTTTGAGTTATTGAATCTACTATCATAACACTTATTCAAAAACACAGCAGGAACATAGCCAACATTAGGTACAAAGAAGGGGTGGTCATGCGTACAAACAATGCTTGTACCATCATCAAGATTAACCCTAACCAGTACATCTGGTAATCTGTGCATGGTATTCGTAACTACGCTTAATTCTATTTCACCAGTTATATGATTAAACGACCGTACAAAATCACCGACTTTAATTTTCTCAATTGGAATTCCATCAACTAACGTTCCTGCTGGGAAGCAATGCCCTTCATCGTAGACAATTGAATCAATGCCCATATCTTCTAAAAACGGTGCTGCACCTGTTTTGCCTTCAAAAATTGCCATTAAATCGGCTTTCTTTGATTCAGCTTTTTCGCGCTCTTTTACATCTAAACTAGGCGCAAAGTTCCTATCAGAAATACCTAAATAACTTTCGTATTCCTTGAGTGTTTCCGTCCGCATTTTGATTTTTTTGAATGATTCATAAGTGACGAAAATCTTACTGTGCTTATTCTCTAACACCTTTTGCAAGTCATCATCGTAGGCTTTTGAATCTACCGACGATTTACCATTTTTACCTTCGCGCAAACCGACATACAAACAATCATCCGTATTTTCATAAGCACGCCCCGCCTCTTTTTGCCAATTCGATAAAACAGAATTTGGCACAACAAATAGGGTTTTGCTTTTCGTACCCGTTGAATGCGCGTATTGCACAGCCGCTAATGCACTAAACGTCTTACCTAGTCCAACAGCCATACCGTTAATGCCACTGAAATCACGCCCCATTTGTCGAACAAATGCACATTGATAACCATGCAATTTTAATTCGGGGTTCATGTTGGGAATGCTCAACGGGTCTTCATCATTGGACTGTTTGAATTCAAGGCTATCAATTGAGTTCGCCTTTTCGTCAATGCGATTCATAATGCCGCCATTCGCTTTAACCCAACTGCCAAACTGTGTTTCAGCCGTTGCGACCATTGCGCGTAATTCGTTCAAGCCGTCTTTTGCACTTGCGCCATCGATACCGCCCAAACTTACTTTGCCACCTTTCATGTAATCGCCAAAACGATTAAATAACTTGTCTTTGTAGGGCGAATTTGTGCCGATTTTAATGTCAATATCAACGTAGCCTTTGCCGTCTTTGTCGTAATTGATAAAGGCTTGCGGGTGGACAAACTTTTGCACAAACGCGAGTTTGTCTTCGAGTGAAACAAGTGGCGAATTGAGTGTAAAGCCGATATTTTTAACGTCGATTTTGTCTAGTTTGCTTTCTGCGAGTAGCTTTTGGCGCAATAACTTATCTTTGACGGTTGAATCGGTTGCGGCGGCAATATCTGCGTCAGCACGTTCCAAAAACTTACGATAATTACCACTGTAATAATCGTCAGCTTTACAGATGTTTTTACCATCCGCGCTAATACAATAATCGTCTGTTTTGAACGGGTCAAAATCCGCACCGTGAATCGCTTTTGCATCTTCAATACTTGCCCATTGTGATTGATTTTTATACAGCAATCCGTCAAATGACATAGATTCATTCGTTAGGGCTTTCGGTGCATTTTCTGCCACATCGCCCCGCCATAAACCGCTAAATCCTGTGCCTTTTTTGCAATGCACCGCTAAAGTTTGCAAGCCTGTTTTTAATTGCCCGTTAGCTTTAGGCGTTAAGGATTTCGCGTTGCCACATTGCACCAGCATTGCAGCGGATAATTTAGGATATTCTTCTTCAAAATTAACGCCTTCTTCACTGCCTAAACGCTCGCCTAAAATATCAGCAACCGACATTCCAACAATTCCTGCGTTCCATAATTTAGCGTGACTGGCATTGTCGTTTTTTTGTAAGCCGTTGACCGTTGAAACTAACCAACTTGGAGCGGATAAAATTTGACTGGTTGACTGCATGAATTCAAGGTAAGCAAACGCTTGTTCATAAGTCATTCCCGTATCAAAGGCTTGTTGTGGATTGGCGAAATTCGATGCCATTAAATCCGCGTCAACATCTTGATTGCGTGCTTCTACGGCTATCCATTGACCTTGTGTATATTGCAGGGTTTGCCCCGCTTGCGTAATGTAATCGCCCTCTTGGTAAATAATCGGTGCGGTTTCGGTGGTTTCTAACACGTCCCATTTCACACGCGAATCGGGGAATTTACGCAACATTGCGCCAATTTCGCCCAGTGGTGCATGATTGATAACTTTGTCACGCGCCCACTGGCTATTGTCGAGCGGGTCTTTTGGTACAAATTCGCCCAAAATAAACCGCTTTCCTTCGCCTAAAAAGTATTTTCCCGTGATAAACGGTTGCCATTGAACATTTGCATCAATCAAGGTTTCAGCATTTTGTTCGCGCAATTCTTGGATTTTTTCAAGCGTATCTTTATCGTATTTTTTGAATACAATTACATCGGTGATAACGTCTGTTGATGCTGTGTTGAATACCTTGCTAGGCAAGCGATATGCGCCTAAAAACTCTGCCATATAACTGGCTTGAACCCGTAAGTTTTCTTCTTTCGCGCCTTTGTTGTCGATGATACTTGTTGGCACAATGAAAATCGCCAAACCTTTCGGCTTGAGCTTTTCAAGTGAACGCAAAATGAAATAGGTTTGTAAGTTTTCTTTGCGATATTTGCCATCAAGGTTTTTGTTTGAACCACGCGCGGCATTATCGCCAAAAGGTACGTTTCCAATACATACGTCGTATTCGTCATCGCCTGTTACCGCTGCGACTTTTTCAAATGGTGAAACGGTAACGCTAACGCCTACGCCTTGATTGACCAGTTTGTTAATTTCGCCACTGGTTTTATCGAGTTCAACCGCATCGACAACACAATTTAACGGAGCGGTTGCACCAAAGATACCAACACCCGCGCACGGATCTAAAACTTTTCCGCCTTCAAAACCTAAATCTTTCGCTAAGTTCCAAATACCTTCCGCAATTGGTTTAGGTGTGTAGTATTCAAACGCACTGCCAAATTGACCA
>JBAXMT010000134.1:0-6283 GCA_037134135.1 Methylococcaceae bacterium
GTTGGTTTATGGGCTTTATGGGTTGAGTGACGAGGAGATTTTGATTGTGGAGGGTGGGAAATGAACGCTGTTATGTCATTAAGCGATGTTAGAACCAAAGAATTATTAACCGAAGTGATGGTTGATTTAATCAAAAACAAACGTGAAGTTTTACATGAAATCATGTTGGAAGCGTTAGAAGAAGTGGGGTTAGCCAACGCGATTATAGACGGTCGAGAAAATAATTTTGTTTCAGAAGATGAAATTTTTTCGATTTTGAACGGTGTAAATGAGTGAAGGTAAAATTTGAAGCGAAATTTGCGAAGGATTTACGCACGATTCGAGAACAGAAAATTTTGAGCAAGGTGCAAGAAATTATTGGCGAATGTAAATTGGCAAGTAGTTTGTCAGAACTCAATCACGTTAAGAAAATGCAAGGTTATGAGCGTTTTTATCGGATTCGTTTGGGAGATTATCGAATTGGGCTTGAACTTGTCGGTGACGAACTAATTTTCACGCGCTTTTTGCATCGAAAAGAAGTTTATAAGTATTTTCCGTAAAGGAGATTTTGATTGTGGAGGGTGGGAAATGATTGCGTTAAGACAGATTCAAGCGATAGAAGGTGATTTTGTAACAATAAAATTGCCTATTGAATTTAGAAATTACAGGCAAGCTGAAATTATTATTTTGCCTGTTGAAGGCGGAATACAAAAAAATAATACGGAAGCGTTTATACAGCGTTTTGCGGGTTCGATGCTGGATTTTCCTGACGTTGAAAGTTTATTAGCTGAAGAAAGAGACGATTTTGAATGAAGTATTTACTGGATACCAACACCTGCATTGCGTTTTTGAAAGGCAATCAAACGGTCGTCGAAAAAATCAGAATCGTAGGCATTGAAAATTTATGCCTTTGTTCAATTGTCAAAGCGGAATTATGGTTTGGCGCGTGTAAAAGTGAGCGCGTAACGGCAAATCAAGCGGTGTTAAAAGAATTTTTCGAACAATTTTCGAGTTTGCCGTTTGATGATAATCCGATTGAGCATTACGGCGAAATCCGAGCGTTATTATCCAAAGCGGGAAAACCAATTGGCGCGAATGATTTTTTGGGAGTTTATCCGCGTGCCTGATTTGTTGTTAGAAGATTGGGTGTGTGTGGAGGGTGGAAAATGATGCAAACGTTTCAAGTGAATTCACACATTAACGAACATGGCGTTTTATCTGTTAATTTGCCGAAAGAATGGGCTGAAAAAGATGTCAATGTGGTTTTGGTTTTGGAGTTTTTAAACAAATTGAAAGACGCTAAACCGAAAAAAGAAAGCCTCGCGGCGGCGTTTAATTTGCTGGCACAAATGCCAGAGGATTTTATGTTGCAACGTGAAGATGATTTACCGCAAGAGCGCGAGGAATGGTTATGAGTGTGCGTTATTTGCTTGATACAAACATCTGCATTTACATCAGCAAAAAACGTCCGCCCGAAGTTTATCAACGGTTTTCAGAATTAAGCGTTGGTGATATTGGAATGTCGATGATTACGTTTGGTGAATTGCGGTTTGGCGCGGAGAAAAGCCAACATCGTGAGATTGCGCTGGAAAAATTAGACCAGTTGATGTGTTACATTCCCGTGATTATGCCAACATCAGAAACCGCTGAAAAATATGCGATTATTCGCAGTTATCTTGAAAAAAGTGGTCAGCCGATTGGTAATAATGATTTGTGGATTGCCGCTCATGCGTTGTCGATGAATACGATTTTAGTCACAAACAACACGAAGGAATTTATGCGTGTGCCTGATTTGTTGGTTGAGAATTGGGTAAGTTTGGAGGACGAAAAATGAACACGTTACAACAAGTGATTCAGCAAGAAATTAACACATTGCCGATGATGTCACAAAAAGAGGTTTTGGATTTTGTGTTGTTTTTGAAAAACCGAATTAACGTTGAATCTGACCATGATTATTTGTCGAAAAACCCTGAAATTAAACAAGCAATCATTGACGGTTTGAATACGTCGCTTGATGAATGTTCAACGGAATTGGATTGGTAATGTATCGACTTTATTACACGAGCCGCGCCAAAAAAGATGCGTTGAAAATTAAATCTGCAAATTTGAAAGAGAAGGTCGCGGAATTATTAGCGTTAATTTCGACAGACCCGCTGGCATAAGCGCGTTGGAACGTGAGATTGATGGGTTGGTTTATGGGCTTTATGGGGTGTCAGAAGATGAAATTAACATTATTGAAGGAAAATGAAATGCCAACGATTAGTAAATTTTACGGAATTATTATCCGAATGTTTTTTGAAGAACACGCACCGCCGCATTTTCACGCGCAATATGGTGAATATAAAGTGTCGATTAACATTCAAACGCTTGATGTTGCTGATGGAAAATTACCACGTCGGGCATTAAATTTGGTTTTGGATTGGGCGGAATTACACCAAGATGAATTGTTGAATGATTGGGACAAATGCCGTTTGCATCATGAACCGACTAAAATTAAGCCGTTACCGTAAAAGGAGATTTTCATGTATTACGATGTGATTGAAGCGCGAGTGATTGGCGAATTGTCTTTTGCGGTGCGTTTTGCAGATGGTTTAAGTGGGAATGTTCGATTTTTACCGTCGTATCTTTACGGTGTTTTTGAAAAATTAAAAAATCCTGATTTTTTCAATCAAATTCAAGTCAATGATGGTTTTGTATCATGGGGTGATGATGAAGTTGACCTTGCGCCAGACAGTATGTATCGGGCAATTTCGCAATCGGGCGAGTGGCTTTTATCGTGAGATTTATGGGCTTTATGGCTTAAGTGACGAGGAGATTTTGATTGAGGAGGGGAAAGGATGGAATTTGAATGGGATGAACACAAAAATAACACAACATTCAAAAGCATGGAATTGATTTTCGTGATGCCGTTTATGTTTTTTCTGATCATTCGGCATTGAGTATTCCAGACGATTACGCAGAAGATGAAGAGCGTTGGTTAATGCTAGGAATGAATTTGAAAGAGCAAATTTTATTAGTATCGCTATGACGATGTGACGCGAATTATTTCAGCCAGAAAAGCGACTAATAAAGAAAAATCCACTTATTTACAGAGGGCAAAAAGATGAAAGATGAATATGATTTTTCAAATGCAGAACAGGGAAAATTTTATGTTCCTGTTGAGGAAATCCAAATGCCGATTTATTTAGACCAAGATGTGATGCAGTTTCTAAATAAAAAATGTGACTTCAATCCTGAACGTTTGCATGATTTAATCAATAAATTATTACGCAAAGATATTGAAATGGCACAGCAATTAGCTGTGTAGAAGATTGATGTGTTGGTTTATGGGCTTTATGATTTGAATGAAGAAGAAATAAAATTTAAAAAATAGGACTTGTCTGTGTTAAAAAATCCACCGAGTTGTGTTGCCGCTGTAGACCTAGGATCCAATAGTTTTCACATGATTGTTTGTAGTTTGACTGATGGCAAATTAAAAACGATTGATCGATTAAAAGAAATGGTGCGTTTAGCTTCGGGCTTAGATGAACAAAATCATCTCGATGAAATAACGCAAGAACGCGCTTTAGCGTGTTTAGAACGATTCGGTCAACGCATTCGTCATTTTTCGCCAGAAAGTGTAAGGATTGTTGGAACGAGTACATTGCGAACCGCCAGAAATGCCGCGCAATTTTTAGAAAAAGCCGAGCGGGCTTTAAATCATCCGATTCATATTATTTCGGGGATTGAAGAAGCGCGATTGATTTATCAAGGCGTGGCGAATAATTTGAGTAGTCAATCGGGTATCGTGCGTTTAGTCATGGACATCGGTGGTGGTAGCACTGAATACATTATCGGTTCAGGTGATAATCCCCTCGACAAAGAAAGTTTGCCGATGGGTTGTGTGACGGTGAGCAATGTATTTTTTAAAAACGGTAAATTATCCAAGCCAGATTTTAATCAAGCGGTGATTTTTGCTCAACGGCATTTAGAGCCATTTCAACAAAAATTCCAACAAAAAAACTGGAACGAAGCGATTGGTGCATCAGGCAGTTTACGCGCCATTGATAAAGTTTTGTTTGCGAAGAATTGGAGCAAAAATGGCATTACGCTCGAAGGATTAGAGCAATTAGTACAGCATATTCACTCTTGCCAAAACATTGAATCATTAAATCTTCCAGAGCTTGATGTGGAACGGTTGCCCGTTTTTGTTGGTGGTGTAGCAATTGTTTATGCAACATTTAAAAGTTTGGGAATTACCCAAATGACGGTCTCTGATGGCGCGTTACGAGAAGGATTGATTCATGATTTATTGGGGCGTATTTACGATCACGATATTCGTTCGGCAACGGTACGCAGTGTTGCAGACAGTTATCATGTAGACAATCAGCACGCTTTGCGGATTAAGCACACGTTAGATTATTTGCTTTCACAATTACCCGCTGATTATTTTCAAATTGATTCGGAACAAGTCGAGAAATTTTTGCATTGGGCGGCAGATTTACACGAACTCGGACGTGACATTGCTCACAATCAATATCACAAACACAGCGCGTATGTGATTGAAAATGGCGATTTCTCAGGATTTTCACGGCAAGATCAAATTTTATTGGCTGTCATTGTGCGAACACATCGGCGTAAATTTTCATTGAAATTCTTTGTCGATTTACCCGCGCCGTGGAATATAGATGCACCAAAATTAGCATTATTACTGCGGCTCGCGGTGGTGTTGCATCGGAATCGACAAGATTACGAAGTGCCACTATTTCGATATACGGGAGAAAAATCAAAAATTAAGGTATGTTTTCCAGCGGGTTGGCTTGATACCGCACCGCTGACACACGCGGATTTATTGAACGAAGCAGAACATTTAAAAGCGGCTGGATTAAAACTCGAAGTCGAGTAACTATGTACCGACCTCATTTGCCCATTTTATTTCGTATTGTTGCAGGACTGATTACCGCTCTGTTTTTGCTGGTTATTTTTGTGTTTATTTGTGGATTAAGTTCGGAAACGAATCAACCGCCACAAGAAAATCTTACGCCCGAACATATCGCGCAAGCCAAACAGATTTTGCATGAAGGTACAAAAATCAAACCTGATGAACTCGCTGCGATTACGCTTACGGAAGCTGATTTGAATTTGGCAGGGCATTATTTACTTAATCGCTATCATCAAAGTGCCATACACATTGAGCTGGTAAATCAAAAATTACGTTGTACGTTTGCCTTAAAATTACCGTCGAATTTCGTGGCGAATTATTTTAATGTCAGTTTTCGATTGGGTAGCGAAGCGGGTGAAACTTTACCGCGTATAACGAAATTTAAAGTCGGCAAATTGTTGTTACCTGCAAAACTCGCCGATTGGATGATGTACGCGCTGATTCGTTATTCTTCTCTAAATGACTATTTTATTTTGGCGACAACACCTATTCAGCGTGTTGAAATTTCTGCTGATGCGCTCACTATTTTCTACGAAGAAAATTCCCCTAGTCACACCATCAATGCTGAAAGCCGCGAGATTTATCAAAAAAAAATTGCTGATGTTGTCGCGCAACACGATCCAAAATGGCGATTATCGTTAGCGGAATTGTTAAAACCTGTTTTTGAATTAGCGTATCAACGAGCCACATTAGATACCGCCATTCAAGAAAATCGCAGTGCAATTTTAGCGATTAACGATTACGTCAACGCACCAGAAAGCCCAAAATACATGGCTTTTTTGTATAAACGAGAAGATTTAGCGCAACATTTTATCGGAGCCGCTGCGTTAACAGCATCGATGAATCGTCGGGTGGCAAACGCATTAGGCGAAGTAAAAGAATTGAGCGACACAAAAGCGGGTGGTAGCGGCTTTAGTTTTGTTGATTTAGCGGCAGATAAAGCGGGAAGTCGATTTGGTGAATTAGCGGTATCGTCACCCGAAAGTGCGCGACGTATTCAAGTACAAACTGCACAAATTAAAGATTATCACGACTTTATGCCAGACCCGCGTGATTTACCTGAACACATGGACGAAAAAAAATTTGAACAGCTTTTTGAATCCACCCAAAGTCCAGCTTATCTAGCACTTGCTGCGAAAATTGATCGGCGTGTTGCGCTGATTCCGCTTTATAGAAATGACAATTAATTTTTAAAATTTTATTAAATATTTCTTTTTACTGCCGATATATGGAGTAAGAGGATATTTTCATTATAGTTTCAAACTTCTAATCGTGTAAAAGGGTCTAGCTTCGCTACAACTAAACCTTAAATCTATGTTTTGTAGCACACAAATAACCCAATATTTCTAATTTTTAGAGGTTTTTATCATGGCAACAACGACA
>JBAXMT010000135.1:0-6209 GCA_037134135.1 Methylococcaceae bacterium
TCAGGCTGTTTGCACGGACAACCTGAAAGTGCGTTGAGTGTTCTAAAAAACAATCACGGTGTCGATACGGTGGTCATTATGATTGGACACAATGACGATAGAAGTGAGCATTTTCGACAAAAAATAGATGTGCTAATGAATGAAGTGTCCGATGCTCATCATGTATTTTGGATAACCATGCGCGAAGTGAGTCACAGTTATCGCGAAGCCAACAAAATGATAAAAGAACAAGCAGCGCAGCATACAAATACGCACATTATTGATTGGGCTGAAATTAGCCGAAATCAATCTTCTTGGGTGGTGAAAGATGGCACACATCTTACCGCGACAGGCGCGAAAAACATGGCTTCCGTTATCGCAAAAGAACTGCAAAGTTTGACTCCAAATGAATTGCCTTCAACGCATTAGCAGAATTTTAGTCATTTCGGTGGCTGTAAATATTTTTTCTTGTTCGTTCATTGCGAAAGAAGATAAGACCGCGATAATGCCCGATTTGCCGAAAAAATCTCACGCTCCAGAACGTCTATTATTTATCGGCGACTCGCATTCAGTTGGCGTATTTGGGCGAACATTAACCGCTCTTTTGGAACAGAATTTTCCAGAAGTTGAAATAACAGCCGTTGCCAGTTGTGGCAGCGAACCGCGTTGGTGGCTAGAAGGAAAAACGACCAATTGTGGATTTTGGACGCACGAACCGAATGGTGTTGAAAGCAAAGTTTTCAAAGCCAGCACGCCGAAAATCGATGAACTTTTGAACCGTATTAAACCGAAAACAACGATTGTGGCGTTGGGTTCAAATCTTGTACTGATGAGCGAAGAAGACCGTGAAACATACACCGAAAAAATGATGGCGATGTTAGAAAATAAAGGCGGGCAATGTATTTGGATTAGTGCGCCAGACTCTCGGAAATTCAAAACCACTGATTTGGACGATGTTTATAACCTACTCAAAAAACTATCAAAGTTGCATCATTGCAAACTTATCGACAGCCTAAAATATACAAAATATCCAAGTTCAGGCGGTGATGGGCTGCATTATGGCGGCAAAGAAGGGACATCGATTGCCACGCAATGGGCTGAAAAAGTTTTTAATCACATCAAACCAGCACTTTCAAAGCCATTTGAACAATCACATTGACCGCTAAATTCTCACTTATAAAAACCATGACAGTTACAAAATCGAACACATATTTATTCTTTTTAGACGGACTTCGTGCCATCGCTATCTTGGCGGTTTTGGCTTTTCACAGCGATAATACTTGGTTATCAGGCGGTTTTTTAGGCGTTGAAATTTTCTTTGTCATCAGCGGTTTTATTATCACAAAATTACTTTTAGACGAATGGCAAAAAAATGGACGATTAGATTTAAAACGTTTTTGGTTTCGCCGTTTACGTCGCTTAATTCCCGCTGCTTTTACCATGATGTTGGCGACGTGGATTTGTGTGTTGTTGTTTTTTCCCGATGAAATCAATCAGATTTTTGACGATTTAATTTATGGCATCACCTTCACAAATAATTGGAATTACATTATCAACGAACGTTCTTACTTTGATTTGATTGGGCGACCTCGATTATTTGAGCATTTGTGGTCATTGGGAATCGAGTTTCAATTTTATATCGTTTGGGCGTTGGCGAGTATTGGATTATTTAGATTGCCGCGTTGGTTGGCGTGTTCAATGATTTTATTTTTCGCGTTAGCGTCAACGTGTTTAATGGCAACGCTTTATGATCCAAACCTAGATCCATCGCGGGTTTATTTCGGTACAGATACGCGCGTGAGCGCACTTTTCATTGGTTCATTAGTGGCTTTTTTAGTTCCTTCACCTGAAACTATTTTGAGCAAATGGAAATTTCAACTGATTAGTTTTTCAGCTGCGTTTGGAATCGTAGGATTGGTTTTATTTTGTATTTACGCCAAATCTTCCGACGTTTTTTTATATCAAGGCGGCTTTTTGTGCGTTTCAATTTTGACCGCGATTGTGATTGGCGCGTGTTTGCTCATTTCTCAACAAAATTATTTCAGCTTGGCGTTGGTGTTCCTGAATAATCCGATTTTTCAAATAATTGGCGTGCGTGCTTACGGGCTGTATTTATGGCATTGGGTTGTTTTTGGCTTAACGCAGCCGTTTGTTGATGTTCCTTTTGGTGGCTTACAACTTTTAGGATTTCGGTTGATTTTAACGTTCTTTTTTTCAGAAATGACTTTGCAATTTATTGAAAAACCAATCCGTCACGGGTTCATCGAAAACGCGATTGAAACAGTTTTCAAATCCACTGGCGTAGAACAAAAAAAGTATATTGCGTATTGGGCGTTGGCGGGATGCGTAAGTTTGGCGGGGTGTTCAAGTCTAATGCTGGCAACTGAACAGCAGCTACAATCTGTGCAGCAAGAAGTTATCAATCAAACGGCTGAAGAATCTTCAACAATAAAAACGAAAGCAGTAAAACTGAGTGTTGAGCGCATTATTTTCAATCCTGAATTGAACTTAAATTTATTAGAATCGGCAATAGAAAACGCCGTTTTTATTCAAGATAAAGCGATGCTAAACGCTGAAAATCAGGACGCGGCACACGAGAAAAATTCAACGGACGTTGCCCTTGAACAAAATGAAATCATTGTGCCAGATTCACAAAGTAATTTACAAATTGACCGTAATAAAAATGGCAAAGGCTACATCAATCGCATCAGAACAATCGACGATATTGGGAAAAAACCCGCCGTATTTTTGCTGGGCGATTCTGTCATGGTCGGTGCGACTCCCGAATTATTGAAACGGTTGCCTAAATTAAGCATTGATTCACAAGTTGGGCGGCAATTAAGCAAAGGAATTCAGATTTTGACCGAGCGTAAAAACAACGGCTGGCTGAGTGACACGGTGATTATTCATTTGGGAAATAATAGCCCGATTAACGCGAATCAAATGGCGACGCTGGTCAATTTGTTGAGTGACACCAAAAAAATTATTTTAGTCAATTTGAAACTGCCGAGAAATTATGAATCCGCGAATAATCGTTTATTTAGCGAGGTCGCCAGTAAAAATCCTAACGTCACCGTTATAGATTGGCGGGAAAATAGCATGAATGCCAAAAACATTTTTGGAAAAGATGGGATTCATTTGACGGCTAACGGCGCGAAACTGTATGCAAGCCTGATTTCAGAAGTGTTAGTCGTTCAAAAATAATGTCATTCACGCTTTAATCGAAATACACTTGGAACCATTAACCGATGACGCGCAAATCTCCGTCTTCGATTTTCAAGTGTAATTCGCCGCGCAATAGTTGCTGCAATTCATTTCCAACCATTGAAAAACGCCATCCGCGTAATAATGAACATTCGTCGTCATTGCCACAAAGTAAAGTTTCTAAATCGCTGCGGGTCGCTAGAATCGTTGAATTGAGCAAATTTTCTTCGGCACGAATTCGCACCAATGCAAACAAAATATCAATAATCGCTTCCTGTTGTGGATTTTTTCCCGAAATACTTTTTGTATATTCTGGCATCGGAATTGGCAACGTATTTTTAGCCGCTTTAATCAATCCGCATAATTCTCTGCCGTAATAATTCAAAACTCTGTCCGTCAGACCACGAATTTTCGATAATGCTTCAATCGTTTCGGGCTGCATTTTTGCCAAATCAAACAACAATTCATCACGCAATAACCAATTTTTTGGACGATTTTCTTTTTGCGCGGCGGTTTCTCGCCAATGTGAAACAGTTTGGATAATCGACAATTGTTTACCCGTAAATTTATTTTTACCTTTCACGCGCAACCACGCATTTTCTGGCGTAGTTTCATATTGATCGGGGTTTTCCAGTGCCATAAAATCATCTAATAGCCAATCAATACGCCCTAATTCAGTTAGTTGCGCCACCATTTTCTGATA
The DNA here is from genome assembly GCA_037134135.1 of Methylococcaceae bacterium. Lineage (GTDB taxonomy): Bacteria > Pseudomonadota > Gammaproteobacteria > Methylococcales > Methylomonadaceae > UBA10906. The sequence goes on from JBAXMT010000135.1 coordinate 3,887, forward strand.
AATTTCACACAAATAAATTACGTCATCCGCCGCATATTGAATTTCATCAATGCTCAACGGGCGACAACTCCAATCGGCTCGGGTGTGGGCTTTGTTCAAATTGATATTTAAAAAACTCGACACCAATAATCCATAACCCGCATTATCTTGAAAACCCAGCAAAGGCGCGGCAATTTGCGTGTCGAAAATGGGTGTGGGCAATTTTCCAGTCAATTGATAAAAAATTTCCAAATCTTGGCGGCAGGAATGAAATACTTTAATTACAGCAGGATTATAAATTGCGTCAAATAATGCCGTTAAATTCGGCAGCGCAATCGGATCAACGCACGCCACCCATTCTGGTGTCGCCAATTGCAACAAACAAAATTTGGGATAATAGGTTTTTTCACGCAAAAATTCCGTATCGACCGCAATCCAAGGCGCGTTTTCAATCCGACGGCACAAATCGTCGAGTTGCTCTGGTTTTTTAATATATTCAATTTTGATCATAAATTAGCGTCTGCGCCGAAAACGATTGCTGTTAGATTTTGGGGTGGATTTACGCACTTTTAAGCGAGTAATGTTCAGTTTGTAGCCTTTAATATCGATATTTTTCAAGTGTAAAAAAATATCCGACGGCATATCTTCGGGTAATTCTAAAAGCGTGTAATCGTTGCGAATGCTGATATTTTGGATATTATTTCTATCCACGCCGGATTCTTCAATGAGCATATTTTGCAATACTTCCAAATTCACGCCCTGTTTTTTGCCAATATCCAAACGATAACGCTGCATGCTAATCGGCGGTAATTCAATCGGTTCGATAGGAATAACTTGAATCGGTGGCGGCGGTGGTGAAATCACTTCACCTTCAAAACGCAGTGATAACAACGCGGCAGCACAATCTAACGGGCTAATTTCTAGTTCTGTCGCTAAAATTTGCACCGCGTTACGTTTGCCGTCCAGATGACGATGTTTCAGAATGCTGCGTAATTGCCGCGTGATAGTTTCAAACGAATTAACTTCAACCATAATTGTTAAATGCGATTTTCTTTAATTTCAACAAATGCTTCGTCGCGTAATTTCCGCAGCCACAATTCGGTTTCTTCTTCGATTTTGCGTTTGCGAATCGCATCGCGCACCTGATTTTTTTTGAATTCCGCGCTGTTGTCGCGATTTTCTCGATCTAAAACTTGAATAATGTGCCAGCCGAATTGCGTTTGTATCGGATCGCTAATTTCGTTTATTTTTAATTTCGACATCGCTTCTTCAAACGGTTTGACTAACGCGCCTGATTCGACCCAATCCAACGAACCGCCTTTAATTGCCGAACCTTTATCATCGGAATGAGCGCGAGCCAATGTGGCAAAATCGTCGCCACTCGTGAGGCGTTCTTTCAATGCCCACGCGCGTTTACTGGCTTCAGCATCGTCTAGGAGTTCATTCGTTTTAATCAAAATATGGCGCACTTTGGTTTTGACAACCGTGTGACCGTCCGCCAATCCTTTCAGTTCCAACATTTTGATAATGTGAAAACCGCTCGGACTTCGCAGCGGTTCAGAAATGCTGCCTTGTCGTAATCTTCCCACTTCGTTGACAAATAACGTCGGCATATCGCGCAATGTTCGCCAGCCTAAATCGCCGCCTTTCAGCGCGTTGCCGTCGTTCGATTCACTCATGGCGGTTTGGGTAAAATCTTGTCCCGCGCGTAATTTTTTCACCACTTCATCGGCTTTCGTCTGCGCTTTTTGAATCGCTGATGCTGACGCACCTTCGGGTAAAGCAATCAAAATATGCCCCAAATGATATTGCACCAACTCTTCGCCAACTTTGCCTTGTTGCGTTTCTAAATAGTGTTCCACTTCGCGATCGGTCACTTTAATGCGTCCGCCAATTTCACGTTGACGCAATTCGTTGACGACAATTTCGTTTTTCATATTTTCCAAAAATGCCGCGTAACTCATGCCTTGTTTTTCGAGTTCGACACGGAATTCTTCGGGCGACATATTATTTCGTTTCGCAATATCGCCCGCCGACGAAGTCAATGTTTCTTCGCTGATATTGATGCCCGCTTTTTCAGCGAGTTGCCGTTGCAATTTATCGACAATCATTCGCTCCAAAACTTGGTGGCGCAAAATCGACATCGGTGGCATCGGCGATTTACTCGCGGTAATGCGTTGCTCAATAGTCGCGACTTCTTTTTGCAATTCATTTTCTAAAATCACATCGTCTTCGACAATCGCAATAATGTTGTCCAACACTTCGGCTGGCGCGATGATGGGGAAAAGTAACGCGCCACAAAGTAACGCGATTTGCTGATTTTTCTTTTTGTTCATTATTGCGT
>JBAXMT010000136.1:0-6137 GCA_037134135.1 Methylococcaceae bacterium
TCGATGTCTTCATTTAAGCCAATGCCGTGTGGATATTTAATAAACTTGTCTTTTTCATTCGCCGAAATAACATTTTTCACTTTGTCGGTTTGCGCGTCGCCGACAATTACGTTGCTTGAACCCATGCAGGTTAAATACCATGTTTTTTTGTCGGATGTGAATGACATATCTTCACCAACTTGGCATTCTGGAACGTTTAAATCTTGAACTTTCAACGGTTCTTGTTTCATGTTAATCACACGCAACGCGCCTTTTCCTAACGCCGTGATATAGGCTTTGCTCAAATCTTTGTTGTAAAAAATATGATGGGCAACTGCGTCGGGCGGTAAAGGTAATTCGTTGACGATTTTGCCAAATTTCGGTGAATTCGGATCAACGTCGATAATGGCGATGCCTTCTTTGCGTGGTTCTTGTCCAGGCTTACTTTCGTAATTGACCATTGCCAAAATTTCCGCAGAACTGATGGCTGGTGCGAGTAATAATAGGCTGCACAATGCGTGAGTTATTGTTTTTTTAATCATTGTCGTGGCTCGTGTGAAATTTTATGACGTTGTAAAATAAGGGCAGATTTAAAATCCGCCCCTACGTTTTTATTCAGCGGTGCTTGGGTCGATAATGCTTTTGATTTCAGCGATATTAGTAATCGGGAATCCACCTTTTTCAGCGTGTTCACGCAAAGCATCTTCATTGTCAGCAATCAAAATACAATACACTTTATTTGGTGTGACAAAACTTTCTAACCAATGAACATTTGCATTCATTTTGCATGAAACGCCGCATGACGTTTGCGCGATACCTTGTAATTGTTCAGCAGTTAACGCACCTGCATTTGGGATGTCACGTTCGACGATATATTTTGGCATGGATAATTCCTCATTGAATTAAAGTTAAAAAATGAACTTCTTGTTAAAACGCAATCGGCGATTACGCTTTAAAAAAATCGTCCAATAATTCTTGTTGGCATTGTTTTAATGGCGCGGTAGATTGTTCGATTTTCATACGAAGTAACGCGCCTTGCCACGCATTCACCCACAAATCCGCCATTTCACGCGCTGTTTTATCGGTACGAATTGAACCTTCAGATTGAGCGCGACGTAAACCGATTTCCCAAACATCGCGGTAACGATTTAATGCGGTTTGTAATGCCAAACGGCAAACATCACTCGTGTCACCTACTTCACCTGTTAAATTTCCCAACAAACAACCACCTTTGAATTCAGTACGTTCTAATTCGGCAATTCCTTCGTGCAAATAACGGTTTAACGCTGCTAAGGCATCACCCTCAGATTCTGTTAAATAACAATGTAATTGCGCTAAATATGGTTCGATATAATGTCCGACAATTTCAGCGGCAAAGTTTTCTTTGCTGCCAAAATAGTTATAAAAAGAACCTTTCGGAATTTGTACTGCATCGAGAATTTCTTTTAACCCCGTTCCGTGATAACCCTGCTGCATCAGCAAAGCTACGCCTTCATTAAGCAGATTTTCTCGATTGATGTCTTTTTGTTTTATTTTTTCCATGCCTAAATAATACGACTGGTTGTCTTATATTGTCAAATTAAAAGATGTGCTGAACAATAAATTATCGAGCAGCACGTTTTTTGATTGCTATAAATTCAATGGATTTTTCGGATTAATTCCTTCCATAAATGGAATTCGGCGGTCTTGATGAGTGATTTGATAAATTTTACCGAGCCAATTATTAAACACCGCTTTTGCTGTGTCACGCCAAGTCACATCGAGATATTTACACACCAACGCTTCGGGAAAATCAGGAAAAGGCTGATGATTCAATTTCGCAGCGACGACTTTTTGCGCGTAATCGGCAAAGATCGTTATCACTTCATCATTAAAATAATGTTCAGGGTAGGGCGGATAATCTGCAATTTCACTTCGATAAAAACGCAACACTTCGCGTTTATATTCTTTAAGCAAACTCACGTCATCGTATTCGGGATGTCCTTGAAAAAATACAATCCTAAAACCATCTTCGCTCGTTGCCAAATGCACACCCGCATCGGTACTTGCTGCCAACACACGCAACCCAAACTTTTCCATATCGTTTTGAAAAATTTCGTTAAAACGTGAATGCGGAACATCAAAACGAGTGTTAATTTCAATGACAAGCGGATGGGTTCTATCAACCAACGTATGTGAAAAAACGCCCCAACGTTTTTCTGGTAATCGAGTTCGCGCCAAGCCATGACAATAATGAATAATCGCGTGCGTCGCCAAACACGAACACAAAATCGACGTGACATTTTCTTTTGCCCATGAAAAAACTTCGGTCAATGGCAACCAAAAATCTTCATTTGGCAAAAAATCACCCGTTACATTTGCGCCGCTAATAATGAGTGCGTCCAACCCTTCGGCTTTTATTTTTGAAAATGGCTCGTAGTATTTGTCGATATGCGCTTGCGCTTCAGGACTGCGTTGTAAACCCTCAATCGTGAATGGATGCACATGAAATTGTGCGATTTGATTACACGCGCCAACGAGTCGAAAAAATTGTCGTTCGGTAGCTTCTAATGCCGCATCAGGCATCATGTTTAACAAGCCAATATGAATTTCACGAATTTCTTGATGACTAGCGCGTTCAGCATCAACAATTTCTTCGCCTTCTTCGCGCAGCCGTTGAAATGTCGGTAAATCAGAATGAGCAATTAAAGGCATTGTGTCGCCTCCTCTTTAGCCATTTTGTTTTGCTAATGCGGCAGCAATTAACGCAATGAAATCATCTTCGGTTTCAACTTTCGCCATATCATTTCCGTCGATAACATAACCGTATTTTTCTGCAATCGCCTCATAACGTGGCACACGCGCTTTAAATAATTCGGGAAAAACCCACGTTACAAATTCATCGGGAGGCATAACATCTGTTGAAGCATAATTTTTCAACGCTAAAAATTCTTCTAATTTTTCATCCAAAAATGCTTCGCGGTAATACAACGGTTTCGGATCGCTTTTAGCGCGGTCAATAATGGTTTGTTCTAATTCTGGTGGAATTCTGATGTAAATAATTAACGTATTTTTCGCTAGTATTTCCAATGCTTCTGGGCAATCCAATTCACAAACACTGCCACCAGCATCATTGATAAAATGGTCATAACCGTAAATATCTTCGGCATTATGAATAAACGCTGGCACGTCTTTCATTGCTTCAATTTCTGCGATTCTGTGCAAATTTTGCCGATGTTTAAATTCTTTTAACGACAAACCACCTTTTTCAGCGTCGCCCAATTTCCCCAAATAACTGGATACGGCTGTTAGATTATCAAATGAAATTTTGCTTTTGATATAAAGCGAATCGGCGCGAAGCAATTCACGCAAAAACGGTACGCTCATCGCTTGGCGTTTGATGTTGTCTAAAATCGGTTCTTTTAGATATTTTGTACCAATCCGATAATCGCCTGAATAGTGATACCACTTTGTTTTCGGTAATTTATCTGCCAATGTGGTTTTACCTGCGCCAGACATCGCCAATAACGTGATATGTTTCGATTTCCAATCGATAAATTCTTGAGCGGTCATTTTCATTTGAATGCCTTGTAAAATAGAGTTAAAAAAGCGACTCACATTAGCAAGCCGCTCGTTTTTTGAAAAAATTAAGCGGTTTTACGCGCTGATAAATCAGGCAACATTTTTGCTACTTTTACTGCTGCAAAACCAGCAATCACATACATCACTACATAACCCATATAAGGCGCGTAATAATGTGAAAGTTGTTCAATATATTTTGAAAAATCACGTTGCAAAACGTTATCAGATAACAAATAAAAACTGCTATTTGAAATCAAATACGCACTGCTTGTTGCGATAAATAATGTTGCCATTGTCGAAATGGACAACGTAAATTCTGTGCTTTGCATTGATTTGAAATTCGCGCTTAAACGTCCACCAAACCACATTGCAAAATAGGTTGGAATCAAGAAAACGTAAGCAGATGAAATGCAAAAATCACTGACGTTAAATTGTGAAATCGCCACATAATCAAGCAATGCCGCTTCTGCTAATAACGCCACAAAAAATGCGCGTGAATTGAAAAATAAACCCGCCAAAAAAAATACCGCAAGTGACGCATCGGGCAATGAAAACGCATCGCCAAAATGGTGCATTCGTGTCGCTGCCATTAAAGCAACTAGCGGTAAATAACGGTAAAACGTTTTTGAAGTCATAAAAATCACCTGTTAATTATTGTAATGAATCGAAAGAAAAAAGTTTCTATCAGCCATGTTGTAAGTATTCACGGTTTGATAATTTTTATCCAGCAAGTTGTTGAGTTTCGCGCTTAACATCCAATTTTTATTGATGTGATATGCTGAACGCAAATCCACCGTCATAAATCCACCAACTTCAACCCGTTTTTGTGAAAAATCTGGCATATATGCCATTTCTGGACGATTTCCTTGTGCAATAACGGTTGCGCCTAAATCAAAATCTGAAATGGAACGCGAAACATCAAAAGACAAAGTTTTATCTGCACGTTTAAGCAAACGCTGACCTGTGGTTTTATCTTCTGGATTGAGCAAATTCATGGTTAATTTAGGTTTGAAACCATAAATTTCAGTACCGATTTCGGCTTCCATGCCTTGAATTTGTGCTTTCGCTATATTTTTAGCGGGCCATCCCAAAATTAAATTATCAATATCCGTGTGATAAGCGCGAACCTCCCAGTTCCCCCAATTGTGATCGCCAATTAAACCGACTTCGTAAGATTTCGATTCTTCAGGTTTTAAATTGGGATTGCCACCACCGCCCCAATTATCTTTTGGATAATACAATTCGTTAAATGTTGGCGACCTGAACGCATTACCAAAATTAGCCAACGCACTGATTCCATAATTCCAGTTATAACGCCAACCGACACTGCCTGTTACATAATCGCCAAACGCTTGATTTTCATCCCAACGCACCGACGCATTCACAAAATGGTCAGTAAATAAACGGCTGTGCATTTCTCCAAAAACACCCACATCGTAACGTGACGATTCAGCGTATTTTGTAAAACTGTCGATTTCATCTAAACGGTAATCTGAACCTAAAACAAATTGGTGATTTTCTGACATCGTAAATTCATTAAGCCAACTTGCATTCCAGCGCGTTGAATCAAATCGGGTATCGAGTTTGTTATTTGAAAAAAGAAAATTATCGCCTTGGTCAAGACTTTGCCCTAATCGCAATGTTGAACGCCAATTTTCTACAATATCCAAACTGCCTACGAGGCTTGAAACTTGGTTCACGAAATTGGTTTTATTGTAATAGCCATCGTAAAACGTTGTGCCTTCATTGTGCAGAAACGCGGCTTCTAACTCCGCATTATTATCAAAATGATGACCGACTCGCGCATTTACAGCAGTGTTTTTATAACCATCTTTATCTGATTGTTTTGTGCCACTGCCACCCACGTCAAAACCATCCGTATCAAAATGTGATGCACTCGCGCTGTACCAACTGTTATTTAATTTTCCGCTAATTGAACCAGCTGTGCGTTGCGTGTAATAAGAACCACCGCCAGCATCTAATGTTACTTTTGGTGTTTCTGATTCTGTGCCTTTACGAGTAAAAATTTGAATTACGCCGCCAATCGCTTCAGACCCGTACAGACTTGATTGTGAGCCACGAATAATTTCGACGCGCTCAATTTGTTCAATCGGGATAAATTCAAATTGCGTGATTCCTGCGGTGACTGAACCGACTTTGATACCGTCGATTAGCACTAAAACGTGAGTTGAATTTGTGCCACGCATAAAAATACTCGACGTTTGACCATAACCGCCGCTTTGTGTGACATCAACACCAGCACTACCGCGCAATAATTCAGGAATCGATTTAGCTTGCAAACGTTCAATATCCGCACGGTTAAAAACCGTTGTTGCGGCGGATAACGTATTTTTTGGCACTTCGGTGCGAGTTGCTGTCACAACCATTTCGGGTAAATTTTCAGGAGGTTGTTCTTGCGCGTGTAAATTTGAAACGCTTGTTAATAAAAGCGTTGAAAAAAGAATTTTTTGCATTTTATAAATGTCCTTTTTTTTTGCACCGCCCGTGCAAAATTAAAATTAAGAAATAGGCAGCAAAAGGCAAAAGAAAACCACAAAACGACTGGCGTAAAAAAGTGTGTGATGTTCTTTCAAATA
>JBAXMT010000137.1:0-6127 GCA_037134135.1 Methylococcaceae bacterium
AATTAGGCATTGCCAACAAAGAATTAGCCTTCCAAAACAGCGAAAAAGAAAAACGCGCTAATGAATTAGGCGTTGCTAACGAAGAATTAGCCTTCCAAAACAGCGAAAAAGAAAAGCGTGCAAATGAATTAGGCATTGCCAACAAAGAATTAGCCTTCCAAAACAGCGAAAAAGAAAAACGTGCAAATGAGTTAGGCGTTGCCAACAAAGAGTTAGCCTATCAAAACCATGAAAAAGAAAAACGCGCTGATGAACTCGAGTTAATTATTACTCAAAATGAAGTGCTGAATCAGCAAGTGAATCATTTGCAAAAATTAGAAAGTATTGGACGAATGACAGCGGGGATTGCTCACGATTTTAATAACATTTTGGCGTGCATGATGGGCTACAACGAAATGAATAATGATGTTGGTGGTGAGATTAAAAATGAAAGTTTAAAAGCAGAATTAGCCTCAAATACCGAGCAAATTGCGAATGCAGGTCAACGTGCGATGTCGTTAATTGAAAAAATGATGACCTATTCGCGTCAGGATACACAAAGCACGAAAGCGATTGACGTAGAACATACAGCCATTGCGATTAGTAATGTTTTAGAAATGTTACGTCCTGCGTTGACCAGTCGAGTTCAACTTGAATTTATTCATGGCGATGAGTTTATAGACAAAAACAGTGTTGATATAAACACCAATAATTACGATTCAGACATTCAAATTGATGTGGTCGCGTTACATCAAATTATCACGAATTTAGCGGTCAATGCGCGTGATGCAATGAAAGAAAATGGCGGCGTAATTAAAATTTCATTGTTAAAAGTCATTGAAAAAAATACGCAATGTGTCGCGTGTCGCGCTCTTACAGAGGGCGAATTTATTGAGTTATCGGTATCAGATAAAGGCACGGGCATTGAACCCAAAGTTATCAATCGAATTTTTGACCCATTTTTCACCACAAAACCGCAAGGCGAAGGCACGGGTTTGGGATTATCAACATTAACGGGTTTGGTGCATTCTGCGCTTGGGCATATTATTGTCAATTCCGACATGAGCGAATCGAATCACGGCACGACGTTTAGATTGTTATTTCCCATTATGAAATACGGCATTTAAAATATCGTGGCAAAGTTCACGCATTATTTATATGAAACCAATGAAAAATCAAAAAACTAATGACTTTAAAAGATTTTTTACAGCATAAAATTTACCCTATCGCTCAGATTCTTTTTTTAGCATTTTCTTGTTATATCACAGGACATTTGGGAACGTTGATAGCTATTCCGCCTGATTATGCGACGGCAATTTATCCGCCTTCGGGCATCGCATTAGCGGGTGTTTTATTGCTGGGTTATCGCGCTGGATTTGGTGTTTTTATCGGTTCATTTTTCATTAATCTTTCTACCGTATTTATGAATACAGCGGTAGAAGATGTCGATTATAAAGCTGTTCTCCTCGCTGTTGTGATGGCATTAGGCGCAACGTTACAAGCTATCGTTGGCACCTATCTTGTTAAACGATTTGCAAATTTCCCCAATCCATTAGCGACTGAAAAACACATTATCAGCTTCATGTTTTATGGTGCGATGTTGAGTTCTTTAGTAAATGCCAGCATTTCCATTTTGACTTTATCATTTACCAATAAAATTCCGTGGTTAAATTCGTTAGATAATTGGTTGACATGGTGGATTGGTGATGCGATTGGAATTGCTATTTTTACCCCGTTAATTCTTGTTTTTTTCTCCCGCCAATATCATTACGCCAAAGACAGAAAACTCACGATTGCAATTAGTTCCGTGATTGCATTTTTCTGCATTACTATTTTCTTTTTACACCAAAAGCAGAAAGAATTAGAAAATATAAAATTAACATTTGCCAAGCAATCTTTTGAAATACAAATGGCATTTGAAGAAATGGTTGAAAAAAATTTAGACGTTTTATCGACGCTGCAATTTTTTTATGCCGCTTCTGACCAAGTCACTCGACATGATTTTTATATCATTACATCTTCTTTTCTTGAAAATTTAAAAGGTATTCATGCGCTTGGTTGGAGTCCGATAATTCTTGATAAAAACAGAAAAGATTTTGAATCGTCGATAAAAAATGAAAGTGACGAAGTGAGTTCAGCGTTTGAAATTACGCAATTAGATGAAAACAAAAAAAAGATACGCGCTAACACCGAAGAAAAATATGTGCCTGTAACGTACATTGAACCACTTTCAGTCAATTCAGCGGCGATTGGATATAACTTATATTCTGAAAAATCCCGTCGAGAAGTTTTGGATTATGCCCGCGATTTTAATGCGATTAGTTTGACACCTAAAATTACATTGGTTCAAAGCCAACAAAAACAATACGGCGCATTTATCGCTTATATTCCCATTTACAAAAATAATTTCCCGCATGAAACATTAAAACAACGCCAAGAAAATATCGTCAGTTATGTGAGTGCGGTATTTGAAATAGATGAATTGGTAAAAAGCGTATTAAATTCAAAATTATTAAGTGAAGAAACTCACAAAATAATCAACACGAACAAATTCAATTTTCAGGTGATTGATGAATCATCAATACATTCACAAGGCGTTTTATTTTCCAATCAAATTAAACCTTCACCTGTATTTGCTAAAGAGTCTGTTTTTAATGTATCGGAAATTTTAGCGGGAAATCATAAATGGCGATTTGAAATTACACCGACACCTGATTACTTTACTTATTACCATGAAAGAGAAAGTATTTTACTCAGTTTAATTGTCAGCTTTTTGTTATCGAGCATTTTAAATATCGCGGTGTTAATTTCATCTGGGCGCGGATATTTGTTAAAAGTATTAGTTGAAGAAAAATCCAATGCGTTAATAAAAAGTGAACAACGCTTAAATGAAATTATCAATTTGATGCCACTGCCTGTTTTTGTTAAAGATAGTCAATGTCGAATCGTTCTGATGAATTTTGCCTGTGAAATGCAGTGGGGAATGAAATTTTCTGATTTGAAAAACACCACGGGCAGTCAATTTTTTCCTGCGGAACAAATCACAAAATTTTTAGAAAACGACAACGCAATTTTTGATAGCAATAATCTTGTTGAATTTGAAGAAGCAGTTTGGAATGCCGATTTGCGTCAAAATAGAATCGTGCATACTTATAAAAAACCTGTTTTGAATGAAATGGGTGAACCTGATTATCTCATTGGCATCTCGGTTGATATAACAGAAAACAAAGAACACGAAAAAATGATGTTAGAAGCAAAAATCGCGGCAGAAATTTTAGCGCAATCAAAATCCGATTTTTTAGCGAATATGAGCCATGAAATTCGCACGCCGATGAATGGAATTATTGGGTTATCTCAATTAGCTCTTAACAAACAATTATCACCTCAAATACGCGATTATTTGGAGAAAATTTACACGTCTTCGGTGAGTTTATTGGCGATTCTCAATGATATTTTAGATTTTTCTAAAATCGAATCGGGGAAATTTGTGATCGAAAAAACTGATTTTAAGCTCGTCACGCTGTTACGCAATTTACATAACTTATTTTCAATTTCAGCTGAGAATAAAGCGATTGAATTTAGCATCGAATCCGATTCACACATTCCGACGAATCTGGTTGGCGATATGGCGAGAATTCAACAAATTCTTTCTAATTTACTGGGGAATGCGTTCAAATTTACCGAACAAGGTGACATTCAATTAAAATTGGCGTTGCTCGAAAATGAAAAAGAACGTGTCAAAGTACGATTCAGTGTGAACGATACGGGCATTGGGATCGCTGAAAATGACCGAGAAAAATTATGCAAACCATTTAGCCAAGTCGATGCGTCGATTACACGTCGTTTTGGTGGTACAGGGCTTGGATTAGCGATTAGTCATAATATGTTACAGCTTATGGATTCACAGTTTGAAATTGACAGTGAATTAGGAAAAGGCAGTACATTTTCGTTTAATTTATGGCTCGATGTGGGTTCTGAATCGGCAAAAGTTAATAATGTTAACGTACAAAACAGCGTCAAAAAACAAGGCACATTATCGTTAAAACTCCACGAATACGCGGGATTACTCGCAGGTTCAACCGTTTTGGTTGCCGAAGATAATTTAATCAATCAACAAGTGGTGTGTGAATTTTTAAAACTTTCCGATATAAACGTCGGTGTAGCAAAAACAGGACTTGAAGTGTTGGCATTACTTGAACGGCATACTTATGACGCGATTCTCATGGACGTTAATATGCCCGAAATGGGAGGATTAGAAGCGACAACAGAAATTCGTTCAAAAGAAATTTATGCGAATTTACCGATTATCGCCTTAACTGCTGGCGTGACTAGTGAAGAGCAACAAAAATGTTTAGACATTGGTATGAATTATTTCATTAGAAAACCCGTGAATCCTGAAGAATTGATTCGAGTTTTATGTCAGGCGATACATCCAGATTCATCTGAATTTAATGGTTAATAAGCAATTTTTGAATTAACACCAATGCCGATTCGTAATCATAACTTTTTATTTTTTTGATTAAGAGTTCAACATCATCGTTGAGCAAATCTAATTTCATATTGTTTTTTAACGATTCCAATAATACTGGAGAAATTAGCTCATCATTTTGTAAACGCCCCGCAATTTCAGTTAAATCATTTTCAAATGCTGATAAATCAGTGGTGTTGAAATGATTAACCGTATCAACAAGAATGTCCCAAGCATGATAAAGCTCAGATATTTTTTCATTTGCATCGCCGCTATTTTTAACAATCGATTCTATTTCAGCGGCTAAATTTGCTATTTCATTTGCGCCAATGGTAAATGCAGACCCTTTTAATGTGTGAAGTTTATTACACGCTAAATCATTTTGTGCCGTCTCTAGCAAATTTTTGATTTCTTGTGGAGAGTCCTGAAAACCATTTAAAAATTGCTTAACAGTTTCAAAAACCTTTTCCTGAGAACCACCAAACATTTTTTCCAAAATATACAATCTTTCTGCATTTAATCCTGGTAACGAACTGTAAATCTCAAGCATTTCAGTCGGTGGTTTCAATTCAGACGGGGCTTCTAACATTGTTTTTTGAATATCAGGTTTTGCATTATTCTGAAATGTTTCAATGATTTGTAATAAATGTATCGGACTAAATGGCTTGGATAAATACATATCAGCTCCAGCATCTACACCGCGTTCAATACAAGACATTTCAGTGTTGGCTGAAATTAAAATAATGGCAATATCTTTGTTTATCGACGATTTAATTCGTCTACACACTTCAATGCCATCTAACTCGCCACTCATTTTGACATCTAACAAAATAACCTCTGGATGGCACTGATTTACTATGTTTAATGCTTCCTCACCATTTGTTGCCTGAAGGATTTCATGGTTAGCATGTTGGGCAAATGTAAGCGTTAACAAAGTACGCATTTGTTCGTTGTCATCGACAATTAAAATTTTCATGTTTCGTATGTGTATTTATTCAAAGGTTGTATTAGAATGACAAATTATCAGATTATTTAACCGCATTGTAATATATAACCAGTTTCATTTTGACAAGAAATTATGCCCAAAGAAAAACGTAGATTAAAGACCAGTTTTGACAGTATTAGCACAGCCGTTATTATCGTGGATTGTAATCATATCATTACGCATACTAACGCGGCAGCGGTAAAATTATTCAATAATATAAAATTTGATGATAATCACAATAAATTACAGCAAGACAATGTCAACGATTTGATTGGCAAAAATGTATGTGATTTCCACCAAAAACTTGAATCTCAAAAAAATTTACTTAGTAATTTGGACGACAAAATAGAACTCAACTTTATGCTGGGAGATTCTGATATAAAAATGAAGATTAGTCCGTTAATTAATGAATCTGGAGAACGTCTAGGTTCAATTTCTGAATGGGAAGAAATCACGGAAAAAGACAAAATTCTTATTGAATTAGAAGCGGCGAATCAAGAATTGATTGTTAAAAACGCAGAAAAAGAAAAACGCGCTGAAGAACTTGAAAATCTTCACGTTGAGTTGATGACTGAAATTATGCTTCAGTACAACGAAAAAGTTAAACGTACCAATGAATTAAAAATTGCGAATCAACAATTAGTCCAGCAATTCTCATTATGAAAACCGCTCGTGCTGTATAAAGGAAAACCGAG